>JAAZDH010000180.1 GCA_012512865.1 Clostridiaceae bacterium
TGGCAGGTATAATCGGCCAGGAGCAAAACCAGGCAGTTGCTGCTAATCTTATTAATAACATGTTGGTTTCCCATAATAAAAAAACAAGCGTGGCAAGTTTAAGAAGCTTGATTGAATTAGGCAGGGACAAGATGAAAAGTTACATCCATGAAATTAGAAAGAATGGCACCGAGATATTGATTTTAAAAATAGACGTAAATGTTATTAACGGGGAAATATCCGGCTTACTCCAGCAAGACTTGAGATTCAACATTATTCTGTATATTGACGTATCCCCTGCATATAAAAAGCAAATAGAAAGCTTGCTTTCGCTGCTCGAGGAAAACGGCATAATAATAGTAAACGAGGATTATATCGATAATCTCGATAGCCTGCTTTTCTTGAAAGAACTGGGGCTTGATACGGTTACTTTTGGTTTCAATTCAAGGGCAAGTATAACAACTTCAAGCATTGACGACACTTCATCCGGCAAGAAATATATGCTGTACCAGCAAAAAACCGTCAAGTCAATTAATGGACATACAATATCCCCGCAGGAATACAGGATTGATACAGGGAAAGAAGTGGATGCATACGGAGCCCTTGGGGCAGTGGCATTTGCCATAGCCAGCGGGGTGGAATTGAATGCACATCCTGGAGTGAATTCTCATAAAAACTAGAACTTTATTGGATTATAGCGGAATAATGATTTGCAATGTAAAATAATTGTAATATAATAGTATTTAATGAGGGAAGGTGACGGGGGACGATCGCCATCATATAACCTTGCTGCAATGGCATGTTGTGATAATTGTGCATTATTACGATAGTGCTTTATTAAAATGGGGCATTATTAGAATGATGAATTACTATAATGACAAGGGTGATATTTACCTTGACTGCAGGTTTAGTTGATAATGATATAGTTGATTTTGAAAATACTTCTAAAATTGTCCTTCTATGAATATTAATACAATAGAAAAAATCAAAAAGGCACATGAGATAAAGTGAGAGGAGTGGGGGTATATGGTAGGAAACCTGGTAGAGAATAACATGGTTACAATTACCGGAAAAGTGGTTTCCCCGCTGGAATATAGCCATGAAATATATGGAGAAGGGTTTTACTCTTTTATTCTTGAAGTCCCGAGGCTTAGCGAAAGCAGTGACAGGATTCCCGTAACCGTATCGGAACGGCTTATTGCCAGGCAGAGGCCTAAAGAAGGGGATACTTTAAAAATAGAAGGACAGTTCAGGTCTTACAATAATTATGGAAAACCGGGAAACAAGTTGATTTTAACCGTTTTTGCAAGAGAGATAATATTCATTAATGAGGATGACGGAATAAAGAATCCCAATCAAATTTACCTGGATGGATACATATGCAAAAAACCTGTATATAGAACGACGCCTTTTGGCCGCGAAATTGCCGACTTGCTGCTGGCCGTCAACCGCCAGTATAACAAATCAGACTATATCCCTTGTATTGCATGGGGAAGAAATGCCAGGTATTCTGAAAACCTGGCGGTGGGTGATAATATAAGGATCTGGGGGAGAATCCAGAGCAGGGAATACCAAAAGAAGTACAGCACCGGCGAAGTGGTCACGAAAGTAGCATACGAGGTTTCCATATCCAAAATGGAAGTAGTGAAGACAGGCTGAGCCCATCTTCCAGTCTTAAGCTAAAATTCCCATTGATAAGTATTAAGTAAAATTCCCGTTAGTGGGTTTTAGAGTGAAATTCCCATTAATAGCCTAATTGGATTGACAACCATGGTATAATAAAATTGGACAAGTACAAGAAGTAAACTATACTTTTATTTTTACGGGGTTCACGCTAAACAATGGAGAGAAATTGCTTATTACGTAGAAAATGGCTTTATACCGCAGTCCTGGTATTTATTTTGATAACAGGGCTGGTTGCCTTGTATGCTGTTGCAAGATGGGGATACCTTGGAAAAGGGCGACCGGGAGAAGGGCAGCCAGTTACCTATGATTTCATTGAGAGGGACGAATTTTTGCTGGGCACAATTGTAACCCAGCGAATATATACAAGTACGGATGGGGAAGATGCAAGGGATGGGGAAAAGGGAAGCGGCCAAGGCCGTGTGAACGGCTCAAATGCAAATGATGTAGCGGACAAGGTATTTGAAAGGATTAGAGAAATTGAGAGCAAGATGTCCGTGAATTCCAATAATAGCGAAATTAGCATACTTAATCAAAATGCAGGAAAGGGTGCCGTTAACATAAGCCGGGATACCCTTTGTGTGCTTTCAAAGGCAAAGGAGTATTTCCAGGTAAGCGGTGGAGCTTTTGAACCATGTATCGGGCCGTTGACGAAAGCGTGGGGTATATACCTGGTTGAAGGGAACCCGGAAATACCCGGTGAAGATGAAATAAAAGATATGCTTTTCCTGGTAAATTGTGACGATTTATTAATTGATGGGAAGAATTCAACCGCCATGCTGGCCAAAGCCGGGCAAGCAGTTGATTTGGGCGGAATAGCAAAGGGTTACGCAGGTGATGAGGCCGTAAAAATCTACAGGCAATACGGTGTAAAATCAGCTTATGTAAACCTGGGAGGCAATGTTGTGACCCTGGGGGCAAAACCTGACGGAACCCCATGGAGGATAGGAATACAGAATCCCAGGGGTGAGGCAGGAAAACATATCGGGGTGGTAGAGGTGGTAAATAAGGCAGTTGTTACATCCGGGGATTATGAAAGATATTTTATTGCGGATGGTAAAAGGTATCACCATATACTGGACCCAAAGACGGGGTATCCTGCCGACTCGGGACTTATAAGCGTGACAATCGTAACGGATTTGTCAATAGATGGGGATGCCTTGTCAACGGCAGTTTTCGTACTGGGACTGGAAAAAGGAATGGAACTCGTGGAAAGCCTGGAGGGAGTTGAAGGAGTTTTTATAACCGGCGATAAAAGAGTTTACGTATCTTCCGGGCTAGAGGATAATTTCATTATGAATAATGAAAGCAAGGAATTTAAGTATGGGCGGAAAAGATAACGTTAAAGGTAATAAAGGCATTACAAGCATTACAAGTACTACTAAAGGTAAAATTAAAGCTGCAGGTAATGTACCAGCGCTCAAGAGGGGCGACATTTATCTTGTTGCATTTATTTTTTTTGTATCGGTTGCAGGCATTGTAATCCCAAAGGCATTTTCCAGGGAAGCGGGTGAGGGCAGGGTTGCCATTATCAGGCATGGTGACAGTATAATCAGGAAGATTGAACTTGATAAAGTAAAAGAGGCTGTCAGGCTTGTAATTCCCGGTGATGACCAGGCGAAGCAGGAGGAAAACGCGGTGCAAGGGAAAAACATGAAGCACGTGGAAAATACGGAGCAAGGGGAGAATACAGGGCACGGGGAAAATGCGAAGCAGGGAGAGGATGCGGTGCAAGGGGAAAATGTGGAACAAGAGGAAAATGAAGGAAAATGGGAAAACTACGGGACAGGACAAACGGAGGATTACAAGGCAGGCCATGGGGATGATTATAGAGCGGGGCAACGGGAAGGCCAAGCGGTGAATTACAGCGCAGTAATCCTGGTTGAAAACGGAAGGATAAGGTTTGAAGAGACCAATTGCCCCGATAAAACATGCGTCAGGACGGGATGGCTGGAAGAACCCGGGGATTCCGCCGTATGCTTGCCGGGGAGATTCATGATCAAGATTGAACGGGCTGAAGGTATTGAAGGCGCCAAGGATGAAGTGGACGGGGTAACATATTGACATGGAAAAAACAAGGAAAATCATAACGCTTGCAGTTTTTGTTTCTCAAGCGTTGGTCCTCTCGATGATTGAAAATTTAATACCGTTGCCGACAGCATTTCCGGGGGTTAAGCTCGGATTGGCAAATATTATCGTTATTACAACCATAGTTTTTTTGGGATTCAAGGATGCGCTGGTACTGGTTGCCTTGAGGACTGCAATATTTTCATTTTTAACAGGCGGCCTTACGTTATTCCTTTTCAGTATTTCAGGCGGCATGTTAAGCGCCATTGCCATGAGTATAGTGTATTACAGGCTGAAAAATACATTCAGCATTATCGGGATAAGCATCATTGGTGCAGTGACCCACAATATAGGCCAGTTGATGGCGGCAGCTGCAATAATGAAGGACTTGTCGGTGATGAATTACCTTCCCGTGCTTATGTTGTCTGGGATTGCAACGGGCAGCCTTGTGGGTGTATGCAGCAAGTACCTGGTTAAGGCCCTCAGAAAAAGCAGGATATTCGAGGAAAGTCCATAATTTATGTGCTGCAGGCTGCATGTCATCCAATTTAAATATTGCTGCAAAATAATGTGCTTGAAATAACCCGAAAAATATATTATTGTATATATAAACAAACATGCTTGTGCACCTGTGCATGTTATACCGTGTAAATGCATGCGGTACCTGCATAAACGGTGCAATAAACAGTGCATAAGCAGGGTTATAAATTTGCGGGATGAAACCTGCCGGGATTAAATATTTTGCCTGGATTAAATCCCGCAGTATGAAATTCTGCGGTGGTGCAATCCTGCAGGTATAAACAGGGGAGGGGTGCATATGGATGATTAGGGCTGTTTACGGCGAAAAGGGCAGCGGCAAGACCAGGGCCCTGGTTGAACATGCAAACAAAATGGCAGACCAGCATTACGGATGCATAGCATTTATTGACAGCGGTAACGAGCTTATTTATGATTTAAAGCACGGGATAAGGCTTATTAACATCAGCGAATTCCCGGTTGATAGTGAAGAAAGGTTCATTGGGTTTATATACGGCATGATTGCCCAAAATTACGATCTAAAATGGATTTTAATCAATAGGATCACGCACATCCTTAAAAAAGATGCTAAAGACCTGGAAGGCTTTTTCTTGAAATTGAAAGAAATCTCCAACAAGTACGGTGTCGAATTTGATATAAGTGTATCAGGCAGTAAGGAAAATATGCCGGAATTTTTGAATGTGTACATCTAATTTTTTAATTACATAATTTCCAGGAAGGTATAATGTGCAGGAAGTATTATGTGCAAGCGCAAGTATGCCTAGAGGGGAAGTATGCCCGGATATATCAAAAAACAATGTTTTTTATACAAGAGATGGTGTATTTTATTTAAAAAAGGTAATTAAAAAGGGAAATAAAAAGGCAAAAGAGGTACATTTAATTTAAAAAAGGGTGGTATAAAAAGGGCAGTATGTTTTTACATCTAAGCTAAAAAGGGCAGCATATTTTGGGAGAATCTTTTAACGCAGAGTCAGTATATTTTAACATAGAGCCAGTACATTTAACGGAGAGGCAGTATATTTTGTTATGGGAGATATTGCTTCTGTTGTAATAAGCAATTGCACCAGGGATTTTGACAAGGAGTACCATTACATTATCCCGGATAAGTTTAAAGATGTCGTGAAACCGGGGATGAGGGTTATTATGCCTTTTGGCAAGGGTGACGCGCCGCGGGAGGCCTATATCCTGGATATTGTCGAAAAGAGTGAGCGGAGTGGCTTAAAGAGCATTGGCAAGGTTGTGGATAAAGAACCGGTTTTAAGCAGGAGAATGATTGAACTTGCGGAATGGATGAAAAAAAGGTATATTTGTACATTCCACGATGCAATAAAGTGCATGCTTCCTGCAGGAATAGGAATAAAATCACATACCATAATAAAGTTGGAAAAGAATTGGGAAGATATAGAGAAAGGTATTAAGGAAAATAACGGGAAAGATATAGAGAAAGGCAATGAAAAAGATAATGAAAAAGGCATTGGGAAGGATACAGAGAAATATATTAAAGGAGATAAAAGAAAGATAATTGATGCCTTGATAGGGTGCGGCAGTGAATGCGAATTAACCGAGCTTAAAGTTAAAACAAACATAAAATCACTTCGAAAACACCTTGCAGACTTGGCAAGCAAGGGCATAATCAGCATCCGGGAGGAATACGCGACGCGGGTAAAGGAAAAATACGTGCGCGTTGTGTATACCACCCTTTCAAATGACGAAATTGCAAGTATTATTGAAAGCAACAAGCTGAAAAGGATTCAACAAATAAAAGTGCTGGAAATCCTCATGGAAAACGAGCATGTGCCTGTACAGGATATTGCGAGATTTGCCGGGGTGTCCCTTGGAGTGCTGGAGACCTTGAAGAAATATGGTTACATAGATTTTAAGGAAATAGAAGTAAAAAGGGACCCCTTCAGCGGTGTTTACCACGAAGATGAAAGTATAGCCCCGGTGGATTTGACGCGTGAACAGGAGGAAGCGTTAAAAATACTTAAGAATAAAGCAGATGAAGGGGAGTTCAGCGAATTCCTGCTTCATGGTGTTACGGGAAGCGGGAAAACCGAGGTCTACATGCGTTTGATACAACACGTCCTTGACAAGGGGAAAGAAGCCATATTACTAGTCCCGGAGATATCCCTGACCCCGCAGATGACTGCAAGGTTCAAAAACAGGTTTGGAGACAAAGTGGCAGTGCTTCACAGCAGGCTTTCCCTTGGAGAGAGGTATGACCAGTGGCGCCTTATAAAAGAGAGGAAAGTCAAGGTGGCAATAGGGGCCAGGTCGGCCATATTTGCCCCTTTTGAGGATACAGGCCTTGTTATTATCGACGAGGAGCACGAGGGAAGCTATAAATCGGAGATAACCCCGAAATACCATGCTGCGGATATCGCAAGATTTATTTGCAAGCAAAAGGAGTGCCTGTTGTTGCTGGGTTCTGCCACACCCTCGGTGGAGACATATTACAGGGCTGAAAATGGTGAAATAGGGCTTATTGAAATGAAAGAAAGGCCGAATAATGCGCTGCTTCCCAACGTCGAGCTGGTTGACATGAGGGAGGAGTTAAGCAGGGGAAACCGTTCGATTTTCAGTGCCAGGCTAGCTGAAGAAATAAATAAAAATATTGAATCGGGGCAGCAGGTTATACTGCTGCTGAACAGGAGGGGATATTCTCCCTTTGTGTTGTGCAGGAACTGCGGGTATGTAATAAGGTGCATTAATTGCAGCATCGGGCTTACCTACCACGCGACGGGCGAAAGGGTTACGTGCCATTACTGCGGGTATACGACAAAAGCCCCAAAGGTGTGCCCGAAATGCAAAAGCAAGCATATAAGGCATTTTGGCCTTGGGACACAGAAGCTGGAGGAAGAAGTAAAGAAATGTTTCAGTACCGCCACAGTCATCAGGATGGATTCCGACACGACGGGCGGCAAGGATTCCCATGCAAGTATATTAAGCAAGTTCCGCGAGCAAGATGTAAGCATAATGGTTGGAACCCAGATGGTAGCCAAGGGCCATGATTTTCCCAATGTGACCCTCGTGGGTGTGCTGGCTGCTGACAGCATATTGAATATTGGTGACTACAGGGCATCGGAAAGAACATACCAGCTGCTGACACA
>JAAZDH010000003.1 GCA_012512865.1 Clostridiaceae bacterium
GTGATTGTTATAGCAGGAAAGGGGCATGAAACTTATCAAATATTCAGGGACAGGACCATACATTTTGACGACAGGGAGGTAGCAAGGGAGATTATTGGAGAATTGGCCAAAAGGCGTTGTAATGGAGGTAGAAACGATGCAGGTTGTTAAATGCGGTGAAGTGGTGGAGGCAACCAGGGGCAGGTTAATTTCTGGAGGCAGCCACGTTGAGTTTTCCAACATATCCACGGATTCACGCAGTATAAAAGCAGGTGAGCTTTTTGTTCCGATAAAGGGAGAAAAATTTGACGGGCATGATTTTATCGCGGATGCCTTCATGGCAGGCGCTGCGGGAACCCTCACCCATAGGAATGTTGGATATTTAATTAAGGGAAATGATGAAAGGATATTCAAGGATAAGGTTATAATTGAAGTTGATGATACCCGGAAGGCGTTAAATGATCTGGCATACTGCTACAGGAAAAAGTTTACCATTCCTTTCATAGGCATAACCGGAAGTGTGGGCAAGACCAGCACGAAGGACATGACAGCCTGTGTCCTGATGCAGGAATACAACGTCTTGAAGACCCCGGGCAATTTCAATAATGATATAGGTGTACCCTTGACAATATTTAGGCTTGAGCCCTGTCATGAGGCAGCCGTTCTCGAGATGGGAATGAACGCCCCTGGTGAAATAAGCCGCCTTACATCCATTGTACAACCGAAAATTGCCATAATTACGAATGTCGGGATGTCCCATATAGGCAAGCTGGGTTCCAGGCAAAACATACTAAAGGCAAAAATGGAAATTATCGAGGGGGTGCCAAGGGACGGCCTGGTAATATTAAATGGCGACGATAACCTGCTTTACGGGTTAAAAGGACTTTTAGACAGGCGGACAGTATTTTTTGGCATGGATGAAGGAGTTGACTACCAGGTATGTAATATTCAAAACGCGGGCGAATCAGGAGTATATTTTGACACTAATATTAAAGGAATTGAGTACAACATCCATATACCTGTTCCGGGAGTGCATAACATTTACAATGCACTGGCGGCCATAGCCGTCGGAGTTGAAATGGGATTGACGATGGACAGCATAATTGAAGGAATAAAGCAGTTTAAACCGGATGAAATGAGATTGAACGTACTTTTACACGAGGGGATAAAGATTATTAACGATGCATATAATGCAAGCCCCCAATCCATGGAAGCCGCGTTAAGGGTTTTAAAGGATGTAAACGGCTGCAAAAGGCGCATAGCGGTCCTGGGGGATATGCTGGAGCTTGGAGACTGGGCACATAATGCCCATTTCAATGCGGGCAAGCTTTCGGTATCCCTCGGAATAGACTATATTGTAACAGTGGGGGAAAACGGGCGGATTATTGCAGAAGGAGCGTTGAAATCAGGGGCAAGTCCCGATAGGGTGAAATCATTCACTGATAATAAAAGTGCAATTGATTTTTTAAGGGGTTTTATAGAAAGTAATGATGCTATACTGGTAAAAGGCTCAAGAGGAATGGGCATGGAAGAAATAGCAAGAGAACTAATGAGATAATTTTACGGAGTGAGGATACTTGGGAGGAGAATTTTCAATATCGGTACAGGTTATTGCTTTTTTAATTACGTTTATCATGGCCTTGATAATGGGCCCCATCATGATTCCCATACTGAGAAGGCTTAAATTTGGGCAAACCATCAGGGATGACGGTCCGTCCACCCATCTTAAAAAGATGGGGATTCCAACCATGGGAGGGTTGATATTTCTTATACCAATTATAATTGCCTCCTTTGTTTATTTCCCGCAATACCCGGAGATAATATTACTGGCCATGGTAACCCTTGGATTCGGGGCTGCAGGCTTTATAGATGACTTTATTAAAGTAACTAAAAAAAGAAAGGACGGCCTGTACTGGGACCAAAAGATGCTGATACTTGTTGCCGTATCCGTCATATTTGTTATTTATTCATTAAATGCAGGATACCTGGACACGAACATAATAGTGCCTTTTATGGGTATTGATTATTCTTTCACCATGCCAGCCTGGCTGTTTATACCTTTCTCGGTTTTTGTCCTTATTTCAATTACTAACGCGGTCAACCTTACCGATGGCTTGGACGGGCTTGCAGCAGGAGTTACCCTTATTGTCACGGTATTCTTTACTATTGTTGCAATGATGAAAAGCGACTGGGATTTTATAAAGGTTTTCAGCGCCATAGTATCGGGAGGATGTTTAGGTTTCCTGGCATTTAATATCCACCCGGCAAGGGTATTCATGGGCGATACCGGTTCCCTGGCCCTGGGAGGTGCGGTGGGTGCAATATCCATATTAATGGGCATGCCATGGATTTTGCTTGTTGCCGGTTTTATATATGTTGTTGAAGCCTTGTCCGTAATAATACAGGTGGCTTCCTTCAAATTAAGAAGGAAAAGGGTGTTCAAGATGGCCCCGGTACATCACCATTTTGAGCTTTCAGGATGGAAGGAGCAGAAGGTTGTATTGCTGTTTTGGGGAGTTACGGTTATATCCTGCCTGATAGGCTTTTTGTCCTTGAGGATAATCTTTTTCTAAATGGAAAAGGCAGGTTAAGTTTTTTGCCGGAGGAATTTTGAAACTTAACATGAGGAAATTTGAGCTATAACTTAAGGAGATTTAAATTTTTTAGCCGAAGGTTAATAATAATTTACGATGGAAGGTAATTTATGAAGGGTAGTGTTTATAAAAAAAGAAGGCCTTTTGATTTCTGGTTATTCATGACAGTAACCATAATGCTTTCCATGGGGATAATAATGGTGTTTAGTGCAAGCGCACCATTCTCTTACAGTACTTACCGCGATGTTTATTATATCCTGAAGCGCCAGTTGCTTTATGCCGTTATCGGGTTTGTAGCAATGTTAATTGTCATAAATATGGATTACAGGATATTCGGAAAATTATCACCCTTGCTCCTTGTCGCAAGTATAGCTCTTCTTATATTAGTATTGGTACCGGGGATCGGCATTGAAGAAAATAATTCCAGGAGATGGCTGGAACTGGGGGTGAGATTTCAACCTTCCGAGATTGCCAAGCTGGCTGTAATCCTGTTTTTTTCGCACAGCCTTTCCAAGGGGAAAGATAAGCTGGATTCCTTTTTTAAAGGGCTCGTGCCCTACCTTTTATTGGTCGGCATTATAGCCGGGCTCTTATTGCTCGAGCCCCACCTGAGCTGTACAATTATTATAATAATAATAGCGTCTATTATCTTGTTTTGCGCCGGGGCAAAAATTAAACATTTTATCATACTGTTCGTACCTGCGGCAGGAGCCTTTGCGGCGCTGATTATCAAGGTGGATTACATGAGGGCAAGGGTATTGTCATTCCTTGACCCGTGGAGCGATATGCAGGATACCGGTTACAACGCCGTCCAGTCCCTTTACGCCATAGGTTCGGGAGGAGTATTCGGCAGGGGGTTGGGAAAGAGTATGCAAAAGTTTCTATATCTTCCTTACCCGCATAATGATTTCGTGTTCTCCGTCATTGCCGAGGAGCTGGGTTTTATCGGTGTACTTACCATTATAATCTTGTTTATGATGTTTACCTGGAGGGGAATCAAGGTCGCGGTAAATGCGCCGGATTTATTCGGAAGCCTTGCAGCAATGGGGATTACCTCCCTTATAACTGTCCAGGCGCTCCTGAATATTGCGGTTGTAACCTCATCAATACCGCCAACGGGAGTATCACTTCCTTTTTTTAGTTACGGTGGAACATCGCTGGTATCGCTCATGGGAGCAGTGGGCATCTTGCTTTCCATATCAAGATATTCCAACTACAGCCGGATGTAAATGCAACACAAGGGGACAGGTTCCTTGTCCCCTTCATGGGACACGAACCTGTCCCCTTGGCCCGTGAAGCGATGTCCGTGATAGTAACACTTTTATTGGCCTCGCATAAAATGATAATGTGTGCGAGGTGTTTCGAATGAGTAAATTGGTCGTAAATGGCGGTATAAGGCTTAAAGGGGAAATTAGCATAGATGGTTCCAAGAACGCGATTTTACCCATATTGGCAGCTACTTTACTAAATGCAGGTACTTGTGTTATTAAAAATTGCCCGCAGTTGAAAGATGTAAATATTGCGCTTAAAATATTAAGCATGGTGGGATGCAAGGTCAGTTTTGAAAATGGAATAATAATAGTTGATTCTTCAACGATTAATTCCACTGAAATACCGGTGGACTTGGCGGCGGAAATGAGATCATCGATTATTTTCCTGGGTCCGATGCTGGCCAGGTGCGGTAAAGTCTTGATAAGTTTCCCGGGAGGATGCGAGATAGGGCCGCGCCCGATTGACCTTCATCTTAAAGGATTAAGAAGCATGGGGGCAAAAATACTTGATGCATACGGGGGCTTTTTATATTGCACGGCGGAGCAGCTTAAAGGATACGACATACACCTTAATTACCCTAGTGTGGGGGCTACTGAAAACATAATGCTTGCATCGGTGTTTGCAGAAGGAGAAACATGTATTTATAATGCTGCCAAGGAGCCGGAGATAGTAGACTTGCAACATTTTTTAACGGCAATGGGGGTGGAAGCCTCGGGGGCAGGAACAGGCGTTATTACCATAAAAGGAAAAGGGGTGCCTAAAAGGCTAAGGGACGTGGAGTATTCCGTGATTCCGGACAGGATAGTGGCAGGAACATACATGGTGGCATCCGGAATTACAGGAGGAGATGTAACCATAAAAAATATCATTCCCGACCACCTGGCATCAGTAATATCGGCTTTACGCGAGGCAGGATGCAAAATCAAGGTATATGGGAAGCAATTACATATTTCAGGTCCAAAAAGAGCAGAAGCTGTTGACATTGTAAGGACCCTTCCTTATCCCGGCTTCCCGACAGATATGCAAGCACCTCTTGTAGCGCTGCTGGCGACTGCAAGGGGAACCAGCATAGTAATAGAGACCGTTTTCGAGAACAGGTACAAGCACGTGGATGAACTTATGAAGATGGGAGCAAATATCACGCTGGAAGGCCGTATTGCAGTAATAAAAGGGGTGGAGAAGTTAAAGGGCGCCTTTGTTTATGCAAGGGACTTAAGGGGTGCCGCCTCATTGGTCCTGGCAGGGCTTGCAGCTGAGGGACAAACAGTTATTAATGATATTAAGCACCTGGACAGGGGTTACGAAAAAATTGAAGAAAAACTTTCCAGCCTTGGGGCATCGGTAAGAAGAGAAGTTTGACTATTGCATCGGCAAAAAGGAAGGTTTGACTGGTGAAAAGTGCCTGCACAAATAATAAAAGAAACAATAACGGGAAAAAGCTAATTCAAAAGGGAAGCATAAAAGAAAAAAGAAAAAAAACCGGTTGTATCTCCAGGTTTTTGGCTGTTGTTATCATTATGCTTGTTTTACTTTTGGCCGGGATGGTTTTGCTGGGGATGTCCCCAATGTTTAACATTTCCTCGATACAAGTGACAGGTGTTAAATACTGTAACGGCGAAGATGTTATTAAAGCTTCGGGAGTAATAAAAGGTACAAATGGTTTTAAAAATATCGGGGGTAGTTTGCTTCATTTTTTATATCTAAGGTATGGACAAGCTGAATTCGATATAATAAGTAAGTTTTCATATGTAAGGGATGTAACAGTCAA
>JAAZDH010000181.1 GCA_012512865.1 Clostridiaceae bacterium
GGGACCTCCATCGTGATATAATTTCCCATCGGTTTCCCCAGGGCATTTTGCCCCTGGACGGAGTTTATTTTCACCCTTGATATTTTGATTTCCTCGGTACCCTCGTTTACCACTTCCACTCCCGGGATTTCTTCCTTTCCAGGGGGCTCCTGCCTGGCCATTTCTTCCCTTGCCAGCTCAAAAAGCTCTATCGCCAGGTCCGTAACTACAGTTCTTTTTTGCTCCATTTTACCATTCCTCTCCTAATTAATCATATATGCCTTTATGCCTTATTTTTTTATTTTCCGTTATTTTTTATGTATTTAGTTAAACCATAGCTGGATAATAGGGAATTTCCGGGTGATTTTCTAAAGGGTGTATTCAATTTATATGACACATAATATAGCAAAACGACTTCCGGAGGCTAATATTGGAGCAATGCGTAGCCGAAGCGACCATATTAGCCTCCGGAAGTCGTCCTTGCCTAAATTTTCTTCAAATTAATTCAATACACCCTTTTCTAAATGAAGAATTAATTCCTGCACGAAAATTGTGTTTATTTTTAATGGGGGCGAGAAAATGCTTAAAAAATATTACATTTAGTGCTAATGCAGAAATAATTGAAAAATAGCATTTAGTACTGATAACATTTAGTACTGATGCGGAGATAATTGAAAAATCTCGTAAAAAAAGCGGTTAAAACGATTATAAAGGTCTTAGGACTGTTAATCTAATTAACGCTTGAAAAGAACATTCTTGCCAATTCAAATATTCTATCTCCAGCATATTCAAAAAATTCCATGTAAGCAGGGCAATAGCGGTTTAATAACAACATGCTGCCATCAAAGGGCTCCCCATGAACAAAAGGTTCTCCATCAGCGAAAGGCTCCCTGTCCCTCCTGCAGCCTCCCCTGCACAGGCTGAACCACTTACATTCCCTGCACTTGGGATCTACATATTTTGAAGCTTCTATAAACCTCATGGCCGGTTCGGAATTTCCTATATCTTCAAGTGAAGAATATTTCAAATTGCCCAGGTACCACTCATCAACAACGTAGAAATCGCACGGGTAGACTCCCCCGTTTGCCTCAACAACAAACTGGCAGGAACATATACCTGACATCCCGCATGCTTCAGGCCTGTAACCCATTGCAATTCCCACAATATTATCAAAATATCTTATGCTGATTACGTCTCCTTTAATCACGTCGGCATACCATTGGTCAAACAACGTTTTAAGGAAATAGGCATATTTATCCGGGGTCAAGGAGTATTCATGCCCTCCCGGCTTTTCTTTAAGGGGGTCAAGGCAGGGGATAAGCTGCAAGTACCTGAAATCTTGCTTTTTAAAGAAGTTGTAAATTTTATTGATGTGCCTTGCCGCGCGGGCGGTTACAACGGTAAGTATGTTATATTCAACATTATACTTGTTAAAGAGATTTACCGTTTCCATAACGCGTAAAAAGGAACCTTTTCCATTCCGCCCCACCCTGTACAAGTCGTGGATATCCTTTGGCCCGTCAAGGGAAAGCCCTGCCAGGAAGTTGTTTTCGGAAAGGAATTCTGCCCATTCGGCATTAATAACCAAGCCGTTGGTCTGGATTGCATTGTTTACCTGTACATTTTTTACATTATATTTTTTCTCGAACTCTATCAGCTTCCTGTAAAAATCAATCCCCGCCAGGGTAGGTTCCCCTCCCTGGAAAGCAATGCTGCAAACATGCTCGGCATATTCCAGGGCATTTTTTACAACAACCTCCAACGTATCTTCATTCATCATGCCGTAAGAATCAACCTGCCTGTTTGCCGCTATTGAATGATAAAAACAATACTGGCACCTTAAATTGCAGTTGCTTGAAGCCGGTTTAATCAACAATCTTACAGGAGGCATTTACACATCCCCTTTACGTTATTCATGGGCTAAAAAACATCTCTTCTCTCCATGATGACCCATTCATCTTTTCTTTAAGAACAAGAAATCTTGCAGAAGAAGTCCTGGAGATTCACCATGATTATAGCATTATTTTAAGATGTTTAACAAGATTTTTACCAAGGGCTTAAGGAATTCAATGTAAATCGATAATACGTTGCCTTGTCCTGAAAAGTTAAGCATAATATTTCAATAAGCGCTACAATATGCAGATATTTGCAAAAGTAATTTCCGCTTTTCCCATTTCCCCTGGTTTGCAAAACTTATTTCCGCTGCCTATAAATCAGGGGTGAAATTTACTTTTTCAAATAAGCTTCCAGCCTGCAAAATCTATAAAAATCCATTTTTTGTTTGACTATTTTTATCTGCAGTATATAATTATTTATGCAATATACAAAAAACGGTGACAACGAAAATGAGGAACCTGGCTGTTATAAATAATAAAATTAAAAAACTAGGCAGTTATTTTGAAAACGTGCCGGAAATATTAACAGTATATATATTTGGATCTTTTGGGACTGGGAATAACACTATACTGAGCGATATTGATTTTGCTATTCTATTTACTGCAAAGATACCGTTGATAAAAGAAATGGAAATAGCTGCAGAAATATCGTTTTTGCTTGGCACTGACAACGTTGACCTTGTTAATCTGAATAAAGCACCTGTTCACATACAACATAAAGCTATAAGTACAGGAAATGTAATATACGAAAGGAACTCTTTAATTACAAAAAATTTTATAGAAGAAGTCCTGGAGATTCACCATGATTACAGCTTCATTTTTGAGAAGTTTAAACAAGATTTTTAC
>JAAZDH010000182.1 GCA_012512865.1 Clostridiaceae bacterium
AGCCCCTGTCATTGACGGCCGCGGTAAATTCCTGTAAATCAATTATTGCCAATCCCATTCTTTTTAATTTTCCAATGGCAGAGGCAAAACTATCTGCCGTGATTTGCCCTCTTACCAATTCTCTCTGCTTATTAATGCACTCGTAAATGTAACTCGGCACGTCATACTCACACTCCCGACCGGAGTATCAACCTTTCCGCTTCCCGTTTATCCACACAGTATTCAAGCACGGTTTCCCTTGATATCTTGCCGCTGTTATGAAGCTTGGTCAATGCCTGGTCCATTGTCTGCATGCCATAGGCTTGCCCCGTTTGTATCATGCCGTATAGCTGGTGATACTTCCCTTCCCTGATTATATTCCTTATGGCAGGTGTAGCTACCATGTATTCCACTGCAAGTACCCTGCTTTTATTCCCGATTGCTGGCACAAGCTGCTGGAATATTATTGCCTGTATGGAATTTGCAAGCTGCTGCCTAACCTGTTCACGTTTCTCTGTTGTAAATATATCAACTATTCTTGACACGGTGAGGGGAGCTGTCTGGGTATGCATCGTTGAAAGCACAAGATGTCCCGTTTCTGCGGCCGTTATGGCAATTGAAATGCTCTCCTGGTCCCTCATTTCCCCTATCATAATGACATCCGGGTCATGCCTTAGAACATTCCTTAGCGCGTTTGCAAATGAATGGGTATCCAGCCCAACCTCCCTTTGCCTTACCATGGACTTGTTGTGCCTGTGCAAGAACTCTATCGGGTCCTCTATGGTAATTATGTTTAGCTTTTGCGTTTTGTTCATTATATTTATTAAGGCAGCCAAAGTAGTCGATTTGCCGCTTCCGGCCGAACCGGTAACAAGGATAAGCCCCTTTGAAAGATTGCACAGGTCCTTTATTTCAGGTATCAAGCCAAGGCTGTCATATTCTGGCACTATAAAGGGGACTACCCTGAAAGCCGCAGAATAAGTCCCTCTTTGAAACATGATGTTGCCCCTGAACCTTGCCAGGCTTTCGATAGCATATGTAAAGTCCAATTCAAGGTTATCCTCAAGCTGCTTACGTTGCTTTTCATTCAATAACGGCAGTAAAAGACCTTCCACATCCCTTGGCCGTAATGCCGGGTATTCCATCATGGTTATATCTCCAGCAATCCTTACGGCAGGAGGGCACCCGGCAACAAGATGCAGGTCCGTTGCATTCATTTGTACTGTCTTTTCAAAAAGCTCCATAATTTCGATTTTTTGCCTTCCTTTAAGCCTTACATCTTGCATATTAAAACCTTCACCTTGCTGCTATTTTTCTAGCTGCCATTTAGCCAGCCTGCCAATCACTTAAAAAATGTAAATCATTCAACCAGGCTGTCAATGATTTTTATCATGTCCATAATCTTCTGGATGTTTTCCGGCGTCTCTTCAACCCACATTATATAACGGGGGGTTGTGTCCCTCGATATATTCCCCGAAATATAAAAGTTTAATGAAGATATACCGGTAAGGTCCACAAGCAAATCCCTCCTGGCAGCAAGCCTTGATTGTCCAGCCGGGCTGGTTGAATAGTCTATTGGAACCCTTATCTTCTCACCCTTGACATCGATACCGGCTATTGCCGATTCGATTTCCTGTATCCTGTCCGGCCTGCACACGACAAGGATTTCTTTTGAAAACAACGGGAAATTAAGCGCAAAAACTCTTGCATCGGTAATCTGCAAGTACTCGAACCTTGTAACCGCCTCCTGCGGGCTTATATTTACAAGCTTGCGTATGAAAAACGCCGAATCTTCCCTTACAACGTCCGTATCAATATCATTTAGCAATGATTTTATATTAATAATATCTTCCGGTGCACCTGTAACCCACACGGTATAAGCATTTGAATCAAGCGTAATCAACTGCACGGGTATGGCCAGCTGGCTTGCTATGCTTTTGAACTTCTCGGCAGTCAGGTGTTTAAGCTTCAGGGCAATTACATCAATAAACCACTTGCCGTTCTCCATTATGTCGATTTTTTCGATTAATTCCTCAAAATCCCCTATATCCTTGCTCTTGGAATCAAGCCATATTTTATAAGGGTTTGAGACAAGGTATAACACCTTGACATCGATGCCCACTTGCTCAACTACTCTATTAATGTTTTCGGCAGTTACAAATTCCAGCTCGTAAGGAATCAATTCAAGGGGCATTTTTTCTTCCGGGATCATCTTATTTTCTTCTATATCCAGCAAACTTACGATTTCCTCCAGCTGTACTATTTCCTCGTCCCTGGTGCTTATCCATATGGTTTGGGGGTTGTTGTCAATCGTAATGGCCTTAATAGCCATACCCAGTTGTTTTATAAAACCCTCAAGGGTTTTTGCATCAATGTGTTCCAACTTGAAAGGAACAAGCTTTACAGCTTCCGCCCCCGTTATGGGCTCCTCACCCGGTGATTCCGGATCTTTTATTTCATTTTCCGGGACGTCCACCATTAAAACCAGTTCTTTTACCTTTGAAAGCTCCCGTGAAGTGCCCTGGGCCCAGAGAACCTTTCCTTTTTCGTTAATAACAACTTGCTTTACGGGAATACCCAGTCTTTCCATTTGAATACCCAGTTGGCCGGCCGTAATATAATTCAAGTCAAAACGCGCAAAAAGCTGCTTGTTGAAAAAGTCCTTTTCAAGGGTTTCACTCTTACCCACGACAATTATATTGCCGTTTACCATGTAATCCAGCCCGTTGCTTTTCACTAAATACTCAAGGGCTGTCAGGTACGTTACATTGCTTATTTTAAATGATACCCTTATTGGCTGCTCGGTGAAAACTATGTTTGACTCCATCCCAAGCGCAATGGCGGAAAGTACATCCCTGATATCGGCATTTTCCACGTTAAGAGAAATCTTCCCGCTCACACTAGCACCCCTATTTTCCTTGCCCGCACTTGTACTGGCAATTGTACTGGTACTTGTACTATCACCTGTACTGGCACTTGCATCACCCTGGTTGCTCCCGGCGGTATTCGAACCTATATCCCCGGTGCTTGAGCCATTACCGGCAATAACCGGGCTGTTGCCGGCAGCATCCGATATCATGTATGGCATTGCCACTGAACCTGTCTTACCTGTTCCCGGTGTTCCAGCTTCCGTCATTCCAGGCACAAATGTTTCAGCCGCCAACGTGCTGGATCCTGGATTACCCCGTGCAGATGGTGGTTCAATAACGGTTTCCGCCGTTACTGCCGCCATGAAATATACCATAATTACGGCATAAAAGAAAACGCGAACACTTAATCTAAGCACCCTTAGTATTCTTTTTCTTTTTCTAGCCTTGTAGGTAGATTTCCTGCTTCTCCTCATATTCATTTATTTCCATCCCTGATTTTCATTTCCATCCGCGCATTTCACTTGTTTGACAAGCTTAGCGTAATCTCTTTTTCGCCAGCTTTCAAAACCACGGTACTACTTGTAATTTCGGCAACTTTCCAATTTTGATTTACACTGTCCCCCTCTATTACAACGTATGATTTTTCACCTGTCTCAATAATTGCAACACTTTTACCCTTTTCATCATAAAGTATGCCTGAAATTGTCACAGGCTGCTGGAAGGGGTCATATAATGTTTCGTTGCCAAGATTTGTCGCTGCTCCTTCCCCTTCTTTAATTTCGAGGGTACGTTCCATGTTTGGAAGCACCTCCACCTTGCCTTCTGCTTCCTTGATCAACCCGGCAATTTTCTCATCGTCCAAGTTTTCTACTGTTGCAGGACGGCTCCCAAAATAGCCGGCAATGTCCTGGTTTGAATATATTATTACCAATACCACAACCAGCACAAGCAATAACGGCAAAGTGTACACGAGGGTCCTGTTTTTTTTAAAAAAAGCATCTATTCTGCTTTTAAAACTACTATTATTTTCATTCTTCTTCCATTTCATCCCAATATTCCCCTCTGGTAAGAGCTTCATAGTTGCTGGCGCATGCAGTAAAATAATCAAAACAACAAAATATTACCTTGCTGAAAATGTAAAAAACCTTAGTTTCCATAAATTGCCGCAAAGAAAGTAAAATATTACTTCCTTTGTGCAAACAATAATATCATTATCTCTACACTATTTATAAAAAACAATATTGCAGGATAAGAATACTTTTTTTTGGTTTTACTTCCGGTTTGCATTTTTCCATAACCTTAGCTATGTAAGCTCATAGGCATGTAAGCTAGCAAAAGCTTTGTGCTTAATCTCCTGATCCTCCTGCTTGTACGACAGTTACATCTATTTTTTTTGCACTGCCATCAATCGTAACCTTCCATTCACTTTCGTCTTGCTGGCGTTCAGGCCAATCCGTGAGATATGTTTGCCATTCAGTAGCATTACTACTTGTCCATTCTTTTAGTGTTCCCTCTGACGGCCACCCATTTTCTGCTACGTACAAGGCCGCAGCGCTCCGCAAAGCGCGCTCATTTGCATTATCAGCTGCCTCCCTTGCTTCCTTAAGTGAAGCAGAGTATATCGGCACCACTATTGCCGCCAGCACACCAAGGATTGCAACTACAATGACAAGCTCCGTCAATGTAAAACCTTTCTTGTTTTTCTTAAACCCTTTCATAATTTTGTTGATCATTGCCTTACCTCCCCTTAAAGTTAAATAGAGTTGTTAATTAAAATAAAGTTTAGTATAAAAAATTATTTTATTTCATATTTATGGCACAAACAGAATAGGAAATATAAGTTAATCCTAGTTGCGTTTATAATTCTTTTTGTGCCTATAAATACTTTTATCATATTTAATAATTTTTATTTCTTTCTATTCATTATATCCATTATCATAAATTTATCATTTACATAATGTCGCTTTTTTACAATAATGCCCCCCTTTTTTTATAAAACATATTTTATATCATTTCTTACATTTTGTAAACATGTTTTTCTCAAAACGTGAATATTTTTTACTAGGCTGCTTGTAAAGTGTTAAAATTCGACAAATATATTACAACATATTACTTATTTTACATTTTCCTTGTTTTTTCTATTCTTTTATATTAAAAAATAAATGAATCCTCACTCCAGTTCGCAGGGCTGAGACTGCATTAATTACATTAATCTTACAATATTACTTACATATTTAAACATATATATTGTTAATTGTCATTATCGTTTTTGAAAACCTGTTATAATATCCTATTATATGGCGTAATAATACAAGGTTATCATAAATTTACTGGTGTCAACGCAGTGTTGCTAACGGCTGCCTGTTTTTGCCTTGCCTGGTTTATTGACCCAAATAATTTCCCGGATCTTTACCACTCTCTATTACCATGCTCCAACACCATGTTCATGCCTGGGGATATTCATTTCAAGCTAATTTCTTTCTTGGTTCAAGCTGATTTGTGCTTTACGCTCATTCTTCCAGGACTCTTGCTGCTGAAGTCATTTTCACGGTTTGTGCACTTAACTTTGCTGCGCTTTTAGTATACACATGAATAAAATGCAGTAAATAAACGAAACCACTATACAAGATATTACAAACCATACGGAAAGGCCAAAAATGATATGCAGGATAAGCCAGGTTATCCCGTTCAAGAATTCCACGGCAGGATACCTTAATGATATCCTGCCCTTGCAAAAACGGCACCTGCCTTTAAGCAGAATATAGCTTAAGACAGGCACCATGTCATACCACTTGAGATTCCTGCCGCAACGGGTGCAGTGGGAAGCGCCCACGACCACGGATTCTTTCCGTGGTACGCGGTATATGCAAACATTGAGGAAACTCCCCACAACCAACCCCAGTACAAAAACAAGTACATTCATCATGATACAATTGTAACTCCCATCTTTTACTGTTTAAAAAGAAAGCATCGTGGCTTTCAGCACGCCGTCTATCTGCCTTAACTGTCCCAGTATTTCCTCCGGCACATCACAGTCCACGCTCACAAAAGCCACTGCCTTGTTGCAGCTCTTCCTGTTCCTGCTCCACTGCATTGCCGCAATGTTAATATTGTTTGCCCCAAGGATTGTTCCAATTTTCCCGATAATCCCGGGCTTGTCTATATTCTGGATGGCAATAACATGGGGGGTCGGCTCAAAATCAAGCTTGTAACCGAAAAAGTCCACGATCCTTATCTCTTCCTTTGCAAATACCGTTCCAGATACGCACAATTCCCTTTCCTTGGTCGCATACTTAACAGTTATCAAGTTGGTGTACTTGTCCAGGTTTGTGCTCTTGCTTTCAACCATTTCAATTCCCATGGACTTTGCTATATATGGGGCGTTAACATAATTTACCGCATCCTTCACCGCCTGCTCGACAAAACCCTTCAACACGGCAAGGGACAGGAGCTTTGTATCTTTCTGGGCAAGGTCCCCGCTGTATATTACTTCTATCTTGTGTACCGTGTTTTTCTCCGCTTGGTAGTATATTTTCCCGAGAATTTCGGCGATTTCTACGTAAGGCTTTATTTCGTTCAGGTTTTCGGCTTTTATCGGGGGCATGTTAACCGCCGCAACCACTTCACCTTTTAAAGCCCCCTCCACCAGCTTAGCAACCCCAAGACTCACGTTATGATTCGCCTCTTCGGTTGACGCCCCGAGATGCGGCGTGTAAATAACGTTGTCAAGTTCCAACAACGGGTTCGTATAATCCTGTTCTTCAGGTTTTTTATTAAAGTTCGGCTCCTTTTCAAGTACGTCTATTGCAGCGCCTGCAATATGTCCTTTTACAAGTGCGTCGTACAAGGCCTTCTCATCAATCACCCCGCCCCTTGCAACATTTACTATCCTTGCACCTTTTTTGCACAGCACCAGTTCCTTTTCCCCGATAAGCCCCTGGCTGCTGTCCGTCTTGGGGATGTGAACCGTAATTACATCCGCTTGTTTCATCAACTCTTCAAGGGTTTCGAATTTCTCTATCCCCATTTTCTCGAAACGTTCCTGCGTAACAAAGGGGTCATATGCAATAACTCTCATGTTTAACGCTTTTAGTTTTGAAGCCACTATTGAACCTATTCTTCCAAGACCTACCACACCGACGGTTTTGCCGTCAAGCTCGTTTCCTACAAACCTGTTTCTCCTGAAGTCCTTGTTTTTAGCTGCTATGTGTGCCTGGGGGATGTTCCTGAACAGGGCAAATATCATGCCTATTGTGAGTTCGGCTGCAGCCATTATGTTCCCTTCCGGCGTATTTACAACCAGTATCCCTCTCTTGGTACAGGCATTGACATCTATATTATCTATACCATTTCCAGCACGACCGACCACCTTAAGATTTTTGCCTTTTTCGATTACTTCGCTCGTTACTTTCGTGGAACTCCTGACAATAATCGCATCATAATCCTCTATTACCTGCAGCAGTTCCTCCTTGGAAATTCCGAACCTGGCATCGACTTCAAACCCTCTTTCTTTTAAATACTCAATACCATCCTCCGCAATTTTGTCTGTTACAATTATTCTCATAAACATAAAGCCTCCCTTTCCTTTTGTTTATAGTTCGTATCTTATAAATCGTCCAAGGCCGGATGACTGGAATCAAGCAAAGTAAAGCAAAAATAAACTTAAAAAGGCCAAGTCCTCTGGGACATGACCTCTGCAGTAAACCATTATACATTGCATATTTTATGCAAACCACCGCCATCATTACACGTAACACATTCATTACAAGCAGCAAATATATACACAAAGAACACGTTCATTAACGAATACGGGTTTTGCATTCACACAACAACTCTGTCCTTTTGCCTGAGAGATTGGCTTTCCTTAAGCCTTGCCCCTTCGGCGCCGTAATGGTCTCTCCAGAGTTACGTCCCAATGAGGTCTTTTTACCTGAGAGTTTGACTCCTTCGGTGTATTTCACGAAGAATAATGATTCATGAAATATCTCTTCCTCACCGTTCATCCGCCAATATTAAAATATTAAATTGTAAATTAAATTTTTTTATTATAAAGATATTATAAAGCAACTGTCAAATTATTGTCAACAATTTTAATAACCGCCGCTTTATTCGCTTTATTGTATATAACCTATTGCATATAACCTATTGTATATACCTGTTTACGTCGGCCAGCGTGATTCCCTGGTGCGATGCAATATTGATTCCGTTTGCAATCACCTTGGCAATCCTGTCAACCACCTCGTCTATTTCCTTCGGGGTGACTATTAAATTCCCCGTATAAGGGTTCAGCGCTTTTTTGATAAGCTGGTATTTTTCTTCCCTGTCTATATTCTTCAATGCATCGAATGCCTGTAAACCCTGCCCGGCCTGCATGCCTTGGCTGCCAGGCTGCCTGCCGAGGCTTTCAATGGCAAGCTCAATAACATCGCTGGCTATTGTTGCCGCATCAACGACAGTCGGCACTCCTATCGCAATGACAGGCACCCCCAGCGTTTCCCGCGACAGGTCCATCCTCTTGTTGCCAACCCCCGAGCCTGGCGATATGCCCGTATCTGCAATTTGTATTGTTGTATTCACCCTATCAAGTCTCCTTGATGCAAGGGCGTCAATTGCTATAATACAATCGGGCCTTATCCTGTCAACTATACCCCTGACAATTTCGCCGGTTTCCATACCGGTAATTCCAAGAACTCCAGGGGCAATTGCACATACCGGTCTTACCCCCTGCTCCACTTCCTCCGGCACATATTGTACCAGGTGCCTTGTTACCATGAGTTTTGAAACAACCTTCGGCCCGAGGGAATCAGAAGTTACGTTCCAGTTGCCAAGCCCGACCACCATTACCGTGGATTTTTCCTTAAGGTTCATGATCCTGGCCAACT
>JAAZDH010000183.1 GCA_012512865.1 Clostridiaceae bacterium
CGATGTACGCTTCGGGATTTCCTGCACTGAAAGACGCATTAATATAATACTCTTCTCTATTATATAAATTGACAATACCATCTTCATCCAGAACCCAACTTTTAAAATAAATAGGAGCACTTTCAAACATACCTGTTACTTCAGGGGGTATTTCTGGTGTATTTCCATACATGTCACAGGCTACGACTCTATATAAGTATTCCCGCCCAGGTTCTACATCTTCATCAATATAAAATGTCCCCTCCGTACTGCCCAGGTAAGACCAATAGCTATATTCGCCATATTCCATATATTTATAGACTTCTACAAATTCAATACCTTCCGGGTTGGTCCAGCTCAATTTAAGTCCATAGCCTTCCTCGTAAGATTCAACAGTAAGATTTTCAACATTATCCACAGCTGCTACAGCCTTAATAATAGTACGTTCTTCGGTTAAGGTATTCCCGTAATCATCGGCAGCGGCAACCCTGAGGTAAATCTCTCCGTTTGAGAATTCTGAAAAGTCGACCTCTATCCACCTTACCCATTCATCTTCCTCATAATCATATTCAATTCCATAATCATAAAGCATCAGGAGGGTAATATCTTCCCATGAGGACCCGTCCAGAGAATAACTGTATTCTATCGACGTTATTTCATTAGATGACTTGAAGGCGGCAGTGAACCACCACTCATCTTCATTATCGTTATTTATTGCTCCATCATAATCCATGTGCCACTGGGAAAGCTCAATCGAACCTTCGGTGCTTTGAATGCTTTGAATACCAGATGATTTAGAGAATCCCTGTTTTTCGGAAGTTCGGATATCAACTGGTTTAGTGAATTCCGGTTCCCCGGTATTTTGAGTATCATCCGGTCCAGGAATTCCCGGTTCTTCACCATCGTCATTGGCAGGCGGCTCATCCTGGCCAGTGCCGCTTCCGTCATCACCAGCAGGCGGCTCATCCTGGTTGGCATCGCTTCCGCTGTCATTGCCGGATGTTTCACTCTGACCATTACCATTTTCATCATCATTATCTAACGGTTCACTCTGACCGGTGTCACTTTCGTCGTCATCAGCAGGCAGCTCATCCTGGCCAGTGCCGCTTCCGTCGTCATCGGCAAACGGCTCCTCCTGGTTGGCGTCATTCTCACCATCATTGCCGGATGTTTCACCCTGGCCGGCACCGGTTCCAGTATCCTGGTCTTCGGTATTATCCTGCTCTTCGGCACCATTCTGTCCATCGGCGCCATCCTGGTCCTCGTTACCAATAAGATCTTCGCCAGCACTCTGACTTTCGTCATTATTCCGATCCTTGGTAACATTTTGCTCCAAGGCACCATTCTGTCCTCCATTAATCAAAGGGGCATCTATCACTGTGTTGCCATTGTCGGCAAATACCAGTGAAAACTCCCCAAACATCGTAAACATAATACAAAAAACCAGCAGGCAACTTACAGCTTTATTAAGGATTCTGCGACTACACGACCTCACCATAATTGACCACTCCTCATCTTATTCAAAACACATCTAAAATGTATTGAAATTTCTTTATTGCAGGGTAACAACAATTCCTATACAAAAACCCAGGATTACATTTTCAAGTTATTTAGCTCCATTTTTAGTTATACAATCTACAACCTAAAAAAGATATAACGAATATGATTATATTTAGTAAGAATAATGTTATATTTAATTGAGTGATGATAAAACAAAATTTTCCTGTCCCCGTCTTTAGACTTTTAGCACCATAATTTTTAGGAGAAACAAATATACAAATCACAAGGGAACGCGCAAACATGCACTATTTTATTTTAAAACACATACAAAAATAATTTTTTATGATATAATTAATGGTGTAAAATGGTGTTATAGAGGCGATTTCATGGCTTACTTGGCTATGTACAGGATCTTATCAAATCGGGTATTCCTGACCCGATTGCGTATTATTCCAATGTCATTGCTTAAATGAACTTTACTAATGGAAGCCCTCGTATACAGCAGAGTATCGGGAAACGGCTCTCGGTTAAACAAGCTATGGCCAATATGTACAGATGAAGCGGACAGATAATATGGGTTTTGTTTATACTAATTTGCGTTTTCTACCGGGGCAACATGTATGGACCTATTTCCCAAAGCGCCTTGCCCTGTATCCCTTAACGCTTGCAACATTTGAACATTGCAGCAAGGCTTTCCTTCAGTACTTCCAATGGATATTCATCAATAAACATCCATTCCTTGTCTCTGGCTAATCTCCAATAATTCAAATTCAGGCTCCTGTTTACAAGAACAGGCTTGGGAAAATGAGTAAGAATATAAACATCGCCTTTACCGGATGCAAATGATGCTTCGTTTTTAAAATACTCCCATGCTTTCTCCCTTTCGCCTGCATTCAAAGCAATCAGAAATGGTTCCCTGTAGGGGGTGTCTTTTTTAATAAGAGGATAATGTACGCCTAAGTTGAAGCCATCTTCTATAGTTCTGCTCACCAACCTATCCACTTCATGCTCATCGGGAAACATACATGCTTCTACTCCCCAAAAACCTGGTCTTAAATCTCTTTTATATTTGAAATCGTCAAACTTGCCATACATACCTATAAGGAATTGTTCATTAATTTGTCTACGATACAATTCTCCTTTCAAATAATTTATCACTGTTTATTGTAATGATCTGGAATGCTAAGCAATAATTTAACCATACGATAATTATAATTTAACAGCATCTAATCTCTCAAACACCCAACCTGCACAACCCACACGCCATTCTTCATTTGAAAAGCATATTTTGTGCCAGTGAGCACCATCAAAAAAGACG
>JAAZDH010000184.1 GCA_012512865.1 Clostridiaceae bacterium
ATATAAGCTCTATTCCACCTTGGATGAAATTAATGAAAATCAGCTTGATGAGCACTACCACGAGTTTTTTGAAGCCATGAAATTCTTATTTAACAGCGATAAAAAGTTTTCAGATTTCCAGGAGATCTGGACAAATTATTCCGTTAAACTGAGAGAAATGAATTAAAAAATAGCAAGATTCATCTGGACAAGGTATTTGTATATGGCACGTCAAGTGCTTTTGAAAAAGTATCTCTTCAGCTTAATTGTCAAAACCCATGTTGCTGCAAGGGGTACTCCGGCCAATACGGCAAGGTGGTATCCTTGTATTGGGATGTTTTCCAGGAGCAATAGCTCCTTTGGAGGGAATTTCATATTTTCAAGGATGGTTGAGTAGCTGGAATTAAAAAGTGTTATAACTGCAGATGCTGTAATCATGGCTAATGCAAATACTGTACCCCGCCAGGCCCATGGCTGCAATCGCAACAATCCCCATACAAGGGAAAAAAGGCAAAGGATAGTAATATCGAGCAGGATTATGCCCTTGAGCCCGTGGAAGAATGTGCCGAACACGGGGAAAATCCCGTTAAGCAGAATAAGAATATGCAATACAATTATATAAAAAATGAGAAGCCAGCTGACGGCCAAGACGGAAACAGGTATTTTTTCAATCCGGCAGCTTGTTTTATCATTCTTTTCGAAAGTATAAACTATATTTCTTCTTTTATAGAAACAAATCAATAACGGTGGAAAAACCGCATAAGACAATATAGAAAGGGTTAGTATAATCAAGATTGCGGTGATTGACATTTCTTTCGTCGCTACCAGGATAAAAAACGCAATTATAATAAGCGGAATGCCTGTAATCAACCAGGAATACAACAAGGAAACAGTAAGTTTCGCAGCCCATTTTTTTATTTTTAAGTGACCATATCCTGAAACTAAAAGAGCTAGTGCTATTATGTAGTAACCTATTACCTGGCTGGCAATATTCGCAAACATAAAAGAACCAAAACCAAAACCTTCATAGTGAAAACGGCCGCCGTGAGAAAAGAGATAGAAACAGTATATTTCAAGCGAGGCCAGGAAAGCGATCCCAATACCTGCAAGGGAAAAGATCCACCCCAGCATTTTAATCAATAAGCTTCTATCCTTAAGATTTACACCATTTTCGTTCATCTTAAAACTCCATTTTCATGCAGAGTTCCACCGAAAGGAAATCTCACATTCATTAGTTTTATTTTACAGTAAAGAAAGAAAAAAGCAACACTTTGCGATAAATGCACTTTGAGAATAAAAAATTGACTTATTTTGATAATAATAATATTATTTAGTGTGGGGTCAGTTAATTGTTAATATGGGATTAATTTAATATAAGGTGTTTTTTATGGAAACTCATGAAAGAGAACGTATAGAAAGGCTTTTACACGATATAGCCCTTGTATATGACAGCAATGAATACTTCCACCGCTTATTTAAGTCCCGCCTTGGCATGACTTCGCTTCGATTCCGTGCGGCCTATTCTTCGCAAACGAATAAACAATGAGTGAAGGTTGATGTCCTGCCGGGAGATATGCCTCCCTCTAACCGTAAAGGTGTTATCATGTAATAAGCAAAGGGAGTGCTTGGGGCGGCATACAAGCAGTACCCTATGGGTAAAGGTGTTACCATATAGTAAGCAAAGTTGACTTCCGGGAAAGTGTCAGTAGGCTGATACCGAGTAAAGATGTTACAATATAATAAGCAAAGGAGCTGGGAAAATGATTGGCAAGAAGGAGATACGCGTTATTTATGGGGAAAATCCCGGAAAAATGGTACAAGAGTTGCTTGACGCCATAAAACCCGGGGAAGAAATAGACAAAAACGCGCTTGTCGGGATTAAACCAAACCTCGTTGTAGCAAAGCCTTCCAGCTCGGGTGCAACAACCACGCCAGAAATAGTGGCAGGGCTCATTGAGTACTTGAAATCGAAAGGCCGTGATAAAATAGTAATCATGGAAGGCTCCTGGGTAGGGGGCAGGACATCGGAGGCATTTAAAGCATGCGGGTATGAAAATTTGTCCAGGAAATATAATGTTCCCCTAATTGACCTGCAAAAGGACAGCTGCAAGGCGTATGAAATAGATGGCATGAGAATAAACATCTGCGGCTATGCTAATAGGGTTGATTACTTAATAAATGTACCGGTCTTAAAGGGCCATTGCCAGACCAACATTACGTGTGCTTTGAAGAATATGAAAGGTTGTATACCCGATTCCGAGAAAAGGAGATTTCACACCATGGGTTTGCACAAACCCATTGCATATTTGAACAAGCTGATAAAACAAGACCTTGTTATCGTTGACGGCATGAATGGCGACTTGAACTTTGAAGAAGGCGGGAACCCGGTTCAAATGAATAGGATAATCGCGGGAAAGGATCCTGTGCTGGTGGACGCATACGCCGCTTATTTGATGGGTTTTAGCGTCGAGGAAATCCCGTATATCACCATGGCTGAAGAAATCGGCGTGGGCACCGCCGACCTGGCAAATGCCGATATTATTGAATTGAGCAAGGATAAAGGAAAGGATAGCGGATCAAGGAGGATAACCCCGTCAAGAAGAGTTAAACAGTTATCAAGGCATATTGTCGAGGACAGTGCTTGCTCAGCTTGCTATGGAAGTCTTATTTATGCACTTGAAAGATTAGATGAGAAGGGTCTTTTAAGCAAGCTGAAAGAGAAGCTGTATATTGGCCAGGGATTTAAGGGCAAAAAGCATGGCGGGATAGGTATCGGCGCATGCACTTTAGGATTTGATAAATGTGTCAAGGGCTGTCCGCCAAAAGCCAGGGATATTGTAGAGTACCTGGGAGGCCTTACATAAATATCAGAACTTCTCTCTCGGCTTGTCGACTGTCTTGCTGCCCGGTTTATCGTCCGGTTTATCGATCGGCTTATTGCTCTGCTTGTAATCGGTAATCAGATCCAGGCGACTGCCAAGGCGGGTCTTTTTGAAGATGTTGCTGATATGAAACTTGACCGTCAGAAAGCCTAAAAACAGGTATGCCAGTGTCCACATGGCGGTTTCTCCGGCGGAGTTGCTGCCAAGAGCCGGCACAGCAAATGAACTTTAAAAGAGAGGTAAAAATAAGGCTATGACAGTCAATATGAAAGGCAAGAGAGAAGAAGATAATGAAAAGGAGAGATGAAAAGGTGAAGGAAAAAAGAATCTGCGCTGTTATCCTGAGTATGGTAATGTTGATGACCTTGCTGCCGACAGCAGCGATGGAATCCGCGGTTACAAATAAGGCAATAAGCGTTTCCACGGTGGAAGAACTGCGCGCCGCACTGGAAAACGATGCGGGAGCACATGTGAAGCTCATGAATGATATTATCTTCACCAGGGCAAATGCAGCCGATAGTTATGCTGGCGTTTATCTCGGGGATGGCTGCTATACTATCGATTTAAACGGCCATACTATAAAATACCATTACATGACGGGCGGAGAATTCTCTGACCAGGAGAAGTAATAAATATGGGAGGTGAGTATGGTAATACCAGGGCGCTTGTTATAAACGGACCGGGTTCAATTATCGGGGGGATTTGCGGTATAAGAGTCTGGAGCAGTGACAGCACTTTAATCGTTAACGGCGGGACAATCAGGGGCATTATGGGCCACGGTATCACAGCCGGAGGTATTGTTTATATTAACGGTGGGGCTGTAATTGGTAATTTTGGCAGCATTGAATACGATCGAGCTATTGTTGTACTGAACGGAGGTGAAGTAGGAAAAGTAAATTTCAGCCCCCTTGGTGATAAAGATAATATGGAGTTTGGATACGGTGTAATCAGGAACGGAGTATTCACAGGCCGTGGTGTTCTTAGTCGTGCTATCCTGGACGTTTCAGATCTCTCGATTAGCGAAGGTTCGTCCATCAGGGTGGAACACGGAGGGGGACTTATCGTCAGAAATAGCTTTGTCAACAAAGGCAGTTTAACTTATGAAGGAGGCCTGCTAAGTATTGGCGGTGAGGCTGTCGTTAAGCCCAATCCCGATCTGAATCATCATGCAACGGTAAATATATTCTTTGATGTGAATTTTAGCAGCCTGGATATACAGGAACAAGCAGATCTTTGTATTAATAATGGCGCAACTGTAACAGTAACCGGCGCCTTTTCAACTAGCAGGAACAGCAACATCGAGGTAAAAAACGGAACGCTGAAGCTGCTTGGCAGCGTAGATCACAAGGGCAGGTCCGAGGGCGTGCCTGAACTTGCGGCACTGGAAGACCACGATGGAGTTCATGGCGGCGGACCGGATGAAGGCCACGGAGGAGGCCTGGGAGAAGGGCAGGAACGTAATTTTGCATTTGAAACTTTGGCTGCCAGGAGGCTCAAGGCACTCGGACTGTTCCAGGGTATTGGCACAAATCCGGATGGCAGCACCAACTTTGACCTTGCACGTGCCCCATCACGATTAGAGGCACTTGTTATGCTGGTACGCCTGTTGGGCAAGGATGCCGAGGCAAAAAACGGCAACTGGAAGCACCCATTTACCGATGTGCCGGAATGGGCGGACAAGTACGTGGGTTATGCCTATGAAAAGGGATTGACAAAGGGCAGTTCTGCTACCTTGTTTGGTACAGGCACAGCCACTGCACAAATGTACTTGACTTTTGTTCTTCGGGCACTTGGCTATTCCGATGCCGAAGGAGGGGATTTCACATGGGACAAACCGGAAGAATTGGCGCACATTGCTCGTATCTTGAAGCCAGGCATTAACCTGGATGATTTCCTTCGTGCCGACGTGGTGCTAGTTTCCGAGGCAGCACTCTCGGCCTATCTTAAAAATAGCAAGAAGACGCTATTTGACAAACTGATTGAAGATGATGCGGTTACGATACCTGATAACAGCGATATACTTGATGCTCTAGCTACACCGGGCAATGCCAGCATCACCTTGACCGGGGATACAGTAATAGATGTAGGTAACATTGAGATTGAAGGCAACAAAGAGATCATCCTGAACAACTTTTTACTTACCCTTAGAGGAATGCACCGTGTAACAGGGAAATCCTACCTGGATATCCGTGCAGGAGAGGGAACCACATTAAGTGCAGTTAATTTATCCGAACTCAGGGTTGACCTGTCCCATCTGCTACCTGGACTATCTGGGGAGATACCTCTTATGGAGATACATGATGCCAATATGTTTGCCCGGCCGCCAGATGATGGCTTTATCGCGGTATACCCAAATGCTGGCGGACCAACAGTAATAACCTGCAGGGTGGAGCAATAGGACCTGGAATTATATACATCCACCGGTATACAGGTGTGACACATGGACGGGGGTAGCAAAGGTGACACATGGACGAGGGTAGTGTTACCCAGCGGTGGTGACACAGGTGACATGGGTGTGACACATGGACGGGGATAGTGTCACCTTGCAGAAAAGGGAGAGACCACGTATACCAGGCGGTTGTTCATATTGGGAACAGGAAGGAAAGGATTGCTGCAGCATCAAACGAATCACTTCTTACCGCCATGGAGAAAGCAGGTTTATGTCCCCCAGCAAGGTGCGGGAGCGGGGCATGCGGCGTGTGCAGGTCACTGCTGATAAGCGGCGATGTTTTCATCCCGGAACACGTGGACGGCAGGAGGCTTGCAGACAAGCCATACGGGTATATTCATCCCTGCTCTCCTTCCCGCTGAGTGATTTGAAAATCGTGGTTCCCAGGGAGTTTAGCTGAGAGCTCATTGCTTTATTCGCCGGGGTGAAAGCTTGTCTCAATTACAAATCTAATAAGGATAAGCCAAGACTGGAGAAAGCTTACTAAAAATAAAATGTAAAACACTCTTGACATTTGTGCCTTGATACAATAGAATAAATGTAAATAAGTCTTAACATTCCCAGGGGAGAATGATTGTTATGAAAATTAAAAAAGCAGATGAAATAGAGATGTATATCAGCTACAGAGCTGCGAGATTATCTTACCTGTTTGTCACAATATCATTAGTTATATGGATGATTATTGACTTCGCAATAAATAAGGAGTTTCCATTTGCTCAATTCTTAATTGTTGCTGTACAAAATATAATTTTCTTTGGCAGCAAGATTTTTATGATGTATAAAATGACCAGTGATAAAGATGAGTAACAGTGATAAAGATGAATAACAGCGATAAAGATGAATAATGGTGATAAAGATGAATAACAGGATAAAAGAGTTCCGCAAAAAATCAGACCTGCGCCAGGAAGATGTAGCGAATCAATTAAAAGTATCCAGGCAAACTATTATAGCTATAGAAAACAATAAATATAACCCTTCCCTTGAATTAGCAATAAAACTTGCGAAATTATTTAATACTGACGTTGAAGAATTGTTCCAGTTGGAAGAATAGAAATTTTCATGTTTTGCCACAGAGGTTGCTTCATCTTCAGCGTGACACGGTGACGGTGTGACAGAGGGAGGGGGGTAGTGTCACCCTGCAGAAAAGGGAGGGACCGCGTACCAGGCGGTTGTACATATTGGGAGCAGGAAGGAAAGGATTGTTGCAGCATCAAACGAATCGCTTCTTACCGCCATGGAGAAAGCAGGTTTATGTCCCCCAGCAA
>JAAZDH010000185.1 GCA_012512865.1 Clostridiaceae bacterium
ACTTACTTCCAGTTTATTGGAGTAGGTTTAGTTTCCCATGCTCTTTTTTGGGCTTTTTTAGGTAATATCATATGAAATTTTCAAGGTTCATTTCCAATTTAGGTCTTGACATTTAACCGCTGGACTTTCTATTTTTCCGTGTAATGGCATATTCAATAGCAGACTGCATAACATGTGAAATAATTGGTATTTATTAACAAATTAGTATTGCCATTTTCGCTTTTTAATCCCAAACGGAACATATCGTAACACCCTGTCTGCAGGTAAACAAGGCATTTGGCAACCTCATACCTGCATATTGCATTCGCATTAACACATGCACATTAACACAACATGCAGCAATATCATGCCTGCAATTCCTGCAAATATGGCGCCTATAAATAATATACCAGATGCAGCCGCTACTTTACAAGGATATTCTTATTAATCATTCCTATGTTTTTATTCGGGCAGCGGTTGTAGCACATCCCGCAAGCTGCACACTCTTCGCTGTTGACCTCCCAGCAATCATCGGCATTTAGGTGAATGGCAAATTCGCTGCATATAGAAGCACATAACCCGCAACCTTCACCGCACCCGCAATCCAGGCAACGTCTCGCTTCATCGATTGCCTCTTCTTCTGTCAACAAGCGTGTATACACCGAAAAGCCTTCAACTCTTTTCTTTCCGTCCATTATCCTTAAATCAACGGGATTCACATCCTTGAAATACCCGGAGCGCCTTAGCACGTCTTCCTTAGCAACAGCAGGGTATACAGGTTCATATTCCAAGACCGCATCTTTACCGGAAATGTACTTGTCAATTGAGACTGCGCCGCGCTTTCCAGCCGCAATAGCCCCGATTACGCTATCCACGTTAACAACATCGCCACCTGCAAATACCCCTTCGATACTGGTAGCTCCCGTAGAAGGCTCACAGGCAACCATCCCGGCTTTATCAAGCATGAAACCTTTAACAACATCACAACAAGGTTTTTGTCCCGCAGCTAATATCACCGAATCACAAGGCAGCACAAATTCGGCGCAATCCACGGCTTCGGGCTTTCTCCTGCCTGAGCTGTCCTTTGCGCCAAGTACCTGGTTTTTAATCCTTATGCCTGCCACCTTTCCGTTACAGGTTTTAATTGCCGTGGGTGCGACAAGATACATAACTTTTATTCCCTCTTCCTCTGCTTCTTCTATTTCTTCCCGTGAAGCAGGCATTTCATCCCTGGTCCTCCTGTACGCCACGTATACTTCTTCAGCTCCAAGTCTCCTTGCAGTTCGGGCCGAGTCAACGGCGGTAAACCCCCCGCCTATAACAACGACTCTTTTGCCAATATCAGGGGCATTTCCTTCATGTACTAATTTTAAAAAATCTATTGCCGGATATACACCATTGGCTTCTTCTCCCGGTACACCAAGATTTCGCCCTTGTTGGGCGCCAATACCAAGGTATATGGCGGCATATCCCTCTCCTTTAAGGGACTCGATGGAAAAATCCCTGCCCAGGCTTTTCCCCGTAACAAATTCTATTCCCATTCCCCTTAGCACTTCGATTTCTTCATCCAGTACCCCATGGCCGATCCTGAAACTTGGCAAACCGTACCTTAGCATGCCTCCCAGCAAAGGCTCCTTTTCAAAGACTGTTACCTTGTATCCTGCCAGGGCAAGGTAAAATGCGCATGAAAGCCCTGAGGGTCCTGAACCTATTACGGCGACCTTTTCATTTCTCATGGCTTTTTTCTCGATGCTGGGCTTCCATCCCGCCTTCCTGCCATAATCAATAACGAATTTCTTTATTTCCCTGATCGGCACGGGTCTTCCTGTAACACCACTCGTACATTCTTCTTCGCAAGGGCGGTTGCACACCCATGCACAAACTGATTGCAGGGGGTTCTTGGCCATTATCAGTTCGTAAGCCCGCTTGAAATCCCCCTTCGCCACCTTTCTCACGTAAGCCTGCGCAGGCACATGATGGGGGCATGCAGCCTTGCACGGGGCCGCCAGGCTTGGTTCTGTTATTTTTGCATAACCTTCATAAAGCGTAAGCTCAGGCGCGCTTTTTACAAGTGGGACAACAATATCCCGCATTTCCCTTACGGATTTATAGCCATGCTCCTCCATGTAATTTTTCAAATCCAGGATTAAGCCCCCGATAAAATCAAAACCGCTTATAAGGGTTTCTGCGCATATACCCACCAGGTCCGCCCCGCACATTATCATTTCAATGGCATCCTTGTAATTGCGCACTCCTCCTGCCGCCATGATTTTTGCCCCCGGCCCGTTGACTTTCCTTATTTCATAAGTATCCCTCAAGGCCAGTGGCTTGACCCATGCGCCTGCATGGCATGACATGCTGATTTCATCCTGCAGGTGGTACACCGCCCGGCCAGGATTATCCAGGTCAATCGGAGGTATGCCAAGCCTGTTTGCCGTTCCTCCCACTGCATCCGCCCCGGCTTCATATAAAGCCTTTGCCACCTGGGCGATTTTTCCCCCCTCCGGTGTAAGCTTTACAAATAAGGGGATTTTTATTACTTTTTTAACCTCCCTCGCAATCTCCGCCACTGCATCGGCCTGCTGCCCAAGACTTGCACCCGTGCGTATGGAACAGGCATTTTCATCACCTGATGAGATTTCAACATTATATGACATGTTTGGACAACACATGTTCAACTCGATGATATCTGCACCGGCTTCCTCGAATTTCCCGGCCATGTTTACCCAGCCTTCAATCCCCTTGTCCCCTGCATAGGTGATATTGGCCATTAATATAAGCTCCTTCAACACCTTTTTAGCGTCCTCCACCAATTTCAAGCCTTCTGCAAAACTAAGGCGTTTTTCCGCGGTAAAAGCCAGGGCGTTCCTGTCTCCAAGCAATGCATACCTGGGTACCCTATTAATATAAGGTGCAGGGTCTATTGTCAGCTTGATGCTTGCAGCCGCCCATCCCGTTTCTTCAATCCTTTTCAGTTGTTTCACCAACTTGGTGGTTGGACCGGAAGCAACGTAAAACGGGTTTTTAAATGTGATTCCTCCTACCTCTACGGGTAAATATAAATTCTTTTTCATAACCTGGCATACCCCCTCAACTCGCTGTTTACCACCTTTACCCCTTCTCTTGCCGATTTATAAATCAAGTTCACCACCTTCAAGGCTTCAAGGCCGTCAATACCCCTCAAGCCTATTCTTGCATCCTCATTCTTAAGGCAGCACTCCATGAAATGCCTTATTTCATTTACATAGCCAAGGTTAAACTTTTCGTCAACAGCAGGGCTTGACCAGCCCGTGGTTACCTCTGCTTTTTCCACCGTATAACTTATCCCTGGAATCGAATAGCAGGTTATGGGGGAGGAAAATGTAAGATTTATGTGCATGCAGCCCTCGGTGCCATAAATATCTATCATATCCTCCATGCCGCCCCTTGTAACATAGTTGGCCTCCAGCAAGGCTTGCGTGCCGTCGGCAAACTTAATGATGCACGCGGACCAGTCTTCGCCCTCCATTTTTTTATGTACAAGGTTCTTTTCCCCACCCCCGGACGTCATTGCAACAAGTTCCGTCCACTTGTTTTCTTTTAAAGCAAGCATAAAGCCAACAGGATGGATTCCAAGATGAACCATGCACCCTCCTCCGCAATATTTTATGGTCTGGGCAAAAGGCGAATGGGAACCGCTGTGGCACTCCCTTGCACGAATATATAAAGGCTTCCCTATGGCGCCTTCATTAATAATTTCCAGTGGCTTGTTTATGGCCGGTGCAAAAATCCAGTCCTCGGCGTAATAAAGCTTTTTTCCGGCCCTTGCAGCCGCCTCAACCATCTCCTTTGCATCCTCGACAGTTGTTGCAAGAGGTTTTTCGCAAATCACGTGACGTCCCCTTTTAAATGCTTTAACTGCCACATCATGGTGAAGAAAATTGGGAAGGCAAATATCCACCACGTCGCAGTCCGCTTCTTCGATAGCCTTGTCGTAATTGTCATAAACTTTATACCCGGTAAAACCATACCTTTCTGCAAGGGGCCTTATTTTCGAAGTATCTTTGTCGCATATAGCCACAATCTCCGCCAGCTCCTTGCATCGCGAATATCCATCTATGTGAAGATCGGCGCTAAATGCCGCCCCAACGAGTAAAACCCTTACTCTTTTATCCATTAAAAGCCCTCCTTACCTTAACAAAAAAATCTTATATTTCAATTATTTCCTCCCCTGTTGACGCACAAATACCTGAGGAACATCTCGGTTACGGTATCGGTCCTCCTCTTAATGCTTTCTTCAGTATCTATTTCCCTTCCCAGGAGTTTTGACAATGTATACCTGTTTGAAAAATATGAAAAAGTATAGGTGAGTAAAGACAGAATAACCTCTTCCGTATATATATCCGTCCTGAAAATGCCGTCCGACTTGCCTTTATTTATGACTTTCCTTAAAAGGTTGAATACTGGCGTTTTTATGTTCGAAAAATCAATATCCTTGATATAATTGCCTTTATTTAGGTTTTCCCAGATAATAAGGTTGACATACGTGGGATTGTCCTTGAGAAAAGTAAAATAGAGCCTTATTATCTTTTTCATTGCGTCAATACAGCTCATATCCCCGGAAAGCAATACCATTTCCTGCTTGCTGAGCCTGCCGTATACCTCTGCAAGGACAGCCTTGTACAGCTCCTCCTTGTTGCCAAAATACTCGTACAGCATCCTTTTATTAATATTTGCAGTTTCGGCTATATCATCCACCCTTGTACCATATATACCCTTCTCGGCGAACTTGATCTCTGCGGCCCTGAGTATGTCCTGCTTTGACTTGCTGGAATTCCTTTCCCTTTTGCCAGGGTTTCCCGTGCTTGTAGCTGCATTCTTTCCTGTATTCATGGTCACACTTGCCTTCCTTGTCATTAAGTAAATAACTTGTTAGTTACATTTTATTATAAAAATCTGCTCCAGTCAATAGGCAACAAATAAACCCTCATTCCATTGACTGAAGTCATGGGCTTTCGGTTAAGTCCTTTTAGTCCAGGATTTTCCTTTCCAGGATTTCTTCAACCATTTTCCATGCCCGCACGGACTCATTGTTTTCCAGTTCTGGCTTGAATCCGAAATCCAGGTACATGTTTATAGCTTTATAACGGGTGGTATGTGAAACAAGGTATGCCCTGTCATGGTGCTCAGCAAGATAAATCATTGCAGTTGCAAGCAACGGTTTTGCCAGCTTCCTTCCCTGAAAATCCGGGTGAATCTCCACCCAGTGAATGCGGCCATGGTTTTGCCCCTTGTAATTGTCATTATACCAGGCGGTAGTTGTACCTATTGCCCTGCCGCTATCCTTATGTATCACAAAAAAGCACCGCTCCTCCATCTCGTGACGGTATGGCCCAAACTCCTTTTCAAAATAATCCAGCGCTTCCTTTTCCGTTTTAAACTCTCCTGCAGCAGTTTCAATTTCAGCCCATATCCCTTCTTCACCGATCCTGTATTTTCTTATATAATACCCGGCGGGCAAAGGGTGCCTTTCAGCAAGCACCTTTAGTTTCCCCTTTTCAAGGCGGTCACATATCATTAACACGGTTATTTTTTCTATTTCCGGGGACATATGCTCTTTTCAACTCCTCCAGGTTTAACATAATACCTTATGGAATCATTGTAACTTCTCATCTCATCATCTCATGTTAACAGGAACATATCCGGGCAGCTTCTTGTCAATAAAGCACACATCAAACTTTGCAAACCTCTGCAGCCCTTTTTCCAGCCTTATTTCAGGCCATCCATCGCCAATCAAGGGCATTGCATACCGTATGAAATCATCCGTAACATCAATACCATCACTTGTAATCCAGCGGGAAGGCAGGTACCTAACGGAGTTGGCCACCTTTTCCAGGGGCACCTTGTCATAAACAGCTTTATAAGCATCCCCTGGGGCTCTCAAGATAGTTGCCATCCAACCTGTACCTTCATTCACTCCGATCTCCACCGCCTTCTTCCCGACTTCATATGCCTCCTCTATATCTACCCTGGACGCATGGATGGAAGTCGACCTCTGCAGGACACCCGGCACCTGCCCGGTTGCATTGCCCCTCGCCTTTAGTCCTATGCTGTTTAAATAATTCACCACCTTTTGGGCAACCGTTGTCTTGCTGGCACCATATTCTATGTGCCCGAAGCCATCGTATGCTTCACCCAGGTCACCTGCATTAAATCCTTCGTTGACAATTACAATGCAACGACCCGTCTTCTTAAGCTGCCTGTTCACGTTTTCGGCAAGGGTTTCAAGGGTATGGTTGGATTCGGCAAAGTACATTTGAAGAGGCATTTCCCTTTCGGGGTCGCCAAGCCTTGCCGCTGCAGTAATAAACCCGGATTTCCTTCCCATGGCCTGCAGCACCGAGATACACTCTGAAACACTCATACCCTTGTTTTCCTCGTTAACATTCTGGACAAGGTAGGCCCAATACCTTGCAGCACTTCCATAACCGGGCGTATGGTCGATTATTGTAAACTCCTCGTCGCCCAAATC
>JAAZDH010000186.1 GCA_012512865.1 Clostridiaceae bacterium
ACACTTTTTAAAGTTTTTCAACTTTTCCAACCTATTTTCAACTTTTTTAAATCTTTTGTGATGATTGTACTACTTTTAATCAATACATACCATGTACGGCTCTAGTTTACGCTTACGCCTTATTTACTAGAAATAATTGAAGAAAAGAATCGCAGAATCTCTGGATTAGAGAAGCATATAGCTGATTTCTATCGCTTAATTTTGTATATTTATGACATTACGTATATCTCTTAGAGAAATTTGAAGATGCTTTAACATCTCTCTTTGCGCTTTTTTTTCATTCTTGCTTTTAATAGCATTTAAAATACTTTCATGGGGATTGAGTGCATTAATAATGTTTTCACGGACAGAAAAAGCCATCTCCCTGTATTTTGTAAAAGCATCAGAAATTTTTCTGTTTACACTAATTAGCAATTCATTATATGTAGACTCAACTATTGCATTATGAAAAGAACAATCAATTAGAGCTAGTTCTTTACTATCACCCTTGTCAATAGCCAGCTTAAATTGTTCATGTATTACCTCAAGCTTTTTTATGTCTTCGTCAGAAGCTCTTTCTATAGCCAATTTAACAGCAAGTGGTTCAATAGCCATTCTAACATCCATAAAATCCATCACTTCTAAACCATGAGTTTTAAACCACTCCACAATACTATTATCGGGGCTTTCTTCTTTTATCTTTGCAACAAAAACTCCCCTTCCAGGTTTAATCTCTAAATAACCAATGGCTTGTAGGATTCTGTTTGCTTCCCTGACTGTTGACCTGCCTACATTAAGCATATTACTTATCTCTTTTTCTGTATAGAATTTATCTCCCACTGAAAACTTACCCGTTGTTATACATTCCTTAAGTTTTTCAACCACCATTTCTGTTCTTGTAGTTTTATCCAACGGTTTCATTTCTCTCTCCTTAACTTATTGATAAAATAATAAACTCTCACTTGAAATAATAGAACCAACAATATTATTTGTCAAGTAATTATACAAAATATGTATAATATTTTAAATAGTGCATCTTATAGCAAATTTGCTTACTGTAATCCCATTTTACAGCCATCCTGTAAGTTTCGCAAGTAATCTCGCATACTCAACATAATTCGGCCATGAAACATCCGAAGGCACGGCATGGTCACATCCAGGTATGAATCCCCCGTCCTTCAGCAAGGGCGGAACTACCCTCATAACCTCGCCTGTCATTTCCTTTCCACCCTTTGCAATTGCCCTCTTTGTCAATCCCTCCCGTATAGGCCATGTTTTTCCCGTAAAGCCGCCTGTATTCAACTATATCATTGTAAGCGGCAACCTCAACCGGGTCACAAACATTAATACCGGATTCAATCCATATAGGTATCAATTCCCCTACATACCCATCTGAATCCATATCGACAATAGGACAACTACTCTCCTTTATCTCTTTAACCCAGCGTTTATACGAAGGCATAAGAAATTCACGCGCCATGGCCGGTGAAATCATGCTTTTGGCCTTATAAGCCATATCTTCTGATATATGAACACTATCTAGCTTTATCTTGTTAATGAACCGGGCCATTATCTTTGAAACATATTCCGTCCAGAACTCGATCATTTCATATACAAAATTGGGGTCTTCAATAAATTTAATACACAAGTTTTCAAACCCAAGCCATTCTCTTAATTGCCAGAAAGGTCCATTTACGCCTATCTTTATAACATAATTTCTATCTTTAAGCATTTCGCTTATTTCATCAAGGTTTTCAGGCAAACGGCCGGGTGTATCTGGATTATAGCGTTTTTTCATTTCTTCCCAATCTTCCCTTGTTTCAACGGGAAATTTATGCCATTTTCGAGTGACAAAATCTTTCGCGGATCTTATATACGTATAATCATACTTGTCCGATATTTCAGTTATTGCTCCCATCCAATCCTGTACAATATAATGGCCGTTTTTGTGTTCTAAAATTTTTTCCTCAAACTGCGGTATCATTCTAAAGTCCACGTCAAAATCTACTTTTTCAACTTTTTCAGGTCTCGGCAATCCCAATTCATCCATCAATGCGTCATAATAATTCATTCCCTCCGGCATACCCTGTTCGTGCCATGCATCTAAAGTGGATTCCCTTGGGTATCCCGGCTGCAGAGGTATTTTATCAGGATTCCCAAAGAGCAGGGTTTCCAAGTATCTCTCCCTTTCTGTTATATGTTTATTCATATTTTTATCTAGACATTTTCCCATTTCATTTTAAGCCTCCCAAAAACGCTATCATTATTTTTGCACTATTAACTGTTTAATCCTCCTTGAATTCAATCATTTCAAGTTCCTTAAGAATGTTTTTGATGTTAATTATAAACTCGGTATCTGCTTCGCATATAGGGCTCCTTGAATAACCGCAATCTCTCCCAAGTATTTTTAAAACCGCCTTTATTTTAGCTGTAAAACAGCTCCCTCTTATCATTTTCCACACACGATAAATTTTGTTCTGCAATATCAAACCTTCCTCATGCATCCCTTCCTTGTGCATCTTCCACATCTTGACGGTAATTTCGGGGAAAACAGATAGAACAGCAGATATGGCACCGTCTGCGCCAAGCTCAAAACATGAAAATAGCATCTCATCTGTTGCAGCAAAGACAAGCCCTTTTTCACCACAGCTTTGTTTCATGTTATACATTTCCATTATTCCACCAATACATTGCTTAATTCCAATAACATTTTCTATCTCCAAGAGTTTTTCGAATGCCTTATTGGTCTGTTCTGGTCAAACTGGACATACAATTACGTTAGTTTACTGCCGCATTCTCAAAATTCCTCTGTCTTTCGTTAGGTAAATTGTTTGTTTCCGGAGTGCCCTTGACAACAAGCATCTCCCGTA
>JAAZDH010000187.1 GCA_012512865.1 Clostridiaceae bacterium
ATATATGGGCGTATTCAGCATGAAAGGATTAAGCTCGTCAAGGCATAATTTTTCCTTTTTCAAAGGGCACCTCTACTTCTATCTTCTTTTTTAGTTAAAAACTATCTTAAACCCACTCCATCCAAAATCCGGTCCCGCTCGCTTAAGACAGCTCCTGTTAAAGACCTAGTTTCATGCTCTTTATCTCGGTGATTTCAAGCATTATTTCCTTTTCGATTCTTGCAATATCTTCCTTTATGTCATTTATGGTTTCTTCGGTTCTTTGCACTCTTTCCGTTTTAAACTTTGCACATTCCTCGAAAGGCCTGTTTTTGCTTTTGCTCTTGTTATAGGCATTGCTGGCATTCACCTTGCGCTGGTTGTTTTCCCGGTTTCTCTTCGGATTGTTTTTATTGAAACCTGTATTATTGCCATAATCACCGAAATTGCCTTTCTTTTTTGACTGCAATTGATCATATCCTTGTTTTTTCGTCATAATTCCCACCCTTTCCTCGTTCTCTCTCATCCTGGTTCATACCATGTTCATACAACGTCCGTACCATCATACAATGTAAATACAACATTCATACCATGTCTTCCAGCACATCCGCCAGCAGTTTACGGGCATTACCTCCCAGGATGGCATTCCTGGCGCTATCATCCAACCCCAGCTTCCCAAGTTTGTCAATCTCCTCTTTTTGAAGCGCCCATGGAGCATCAGTTCCAAATAGTACCTTTTCATAACCGTGATTTTCAATAATTCTTTTCGCCTGGCCATCATCCATCCAGCCGATACTGTATGAAGTATCAAAATAAATATCCTGCCCGACAAGATACTTTTCCACGTCATCCCAGCACTTAAAACCTCCCATATGAGCAGCAATTATTTTCCCCCCGGGGCAAACCTTGAGGACATTCAATAACCTTTCAGGAGTGCAGTGGCATGGTTCGGGAAGACCAATATCAATCCCCGCATGAAACAGCAGGATAAAATCCATTTTGAATATTTCCTCGTATACGGGGAACATTCTTTTTTCATTAACAAAAAATTCCTGGTAATCTGGGTGATACTTCAGCCCCTTCAATCCCAAGTCCTTTATTCTTTTAAGTTCATCCTTCCATCCCGGGTAATCCGGGTGAATGCTTCCAAGGGCAACAATCCTGCCACGGATGTCATCATCCTGCAAGCTGTTGTGCTGGATACATGCAGACCAATCATTTATTGTCCTTGTCTGGGCAGGCTTGGTTGCAATGGGCTGGATCACCGTGCAATCTATCCCCGCATCAACCATTAACCGCCTAAGTCCCGCCAGCGTACCATCATACCAGGCCTTAATCCCTGCTTTCCCCTCCAGTATGGGAATTGCCTTTTTTGCAAGCTCATCAGGAAAACAATGGGCATGAAAATCAATTATCATCATTCTTTACTCCTGTTCCTGCTCCCTTTCCAACCCCGGTATTTTAATCAAAATAACCCTTCCTACTCCCCTATCAATAAATATTGCCGTTTTTTCTTTCTTATCTTCAATTTTATCAATTTTTTTCAATTCTGCAAGCTTGGAATAAAAATAATACAGGATTGCATCCTTAAAATCAGCCCGTTCTTCCTTGTTCATTTCAATAATATTATCCAGGTAAAGCTCTTCCGAATTGTTAAACAATACCGGTGAATCTATGATCCTGTTCATCACCTTCACCTGCCCGGCGATAACGGTTGAAGTTACAAGGCATTCCGGCAACCGGTGCATTCCAAATACATAATCGTTTATTGGCACTATTGAAGCATAATACATGGGCATAATGCCGGGCATGTTAATCCCTGCCCTGTACAGGTACCTATCAGCTACAAAACAGTAATTGTTAGGCACTTCCAGCTTTACGCATACGAAGTCCTTATTGTGGTACTTGTCCATGTCATCCTTGGGATTTAAAAGGGCTGTTATGCATTTCTTTTTAAAGCCGTTTATCACAACCTCCTTGTCATGCCATTCTGACAATTTCACACCGCATTCCACCACGTATTCAACTTTGCCTGCAGGTATATAGCAATACACCTCTGCCACAAAACCTTCCCCTTTCATCTTTTAAAGCTTTCCGGCTTAACATGCCCTGGTTCCCGGTTGAACCTACCATTATACCCGGGTAACCATGTTACAATTCTAACATGAACGTGCTGCGATTCCCGGGTAAGCACGTCATTAACGGCAATGCTTCTCTCGCTCTCATCATCGGTTCCGTACCTTGTAAGTATGGGCATCATTGGCATTATGGTCATCATGGACATCGCGGACAATATGGAGGTGTCATAAAGGATAAAGTTTTACCCCATCTTTATCATTGCATGCATTTACATACCTGTCAATGGTTATCCCGTTTATTTCCAAGCCAGGTTCGATTTCCTTCAGCGGAATTAATACAAATGCACGTTTCACCATCTCGGGGTGAGGAATTTTAAGCTCCGGGAGGTCCAGTGTCAGCCGGTCATAAAGCAAAATGTCAATATCCATGGTTCTCGGTCCCCAGCGGATTGTTCTTTCCCTTTTCAACATGCCTTCTATTTCCTGCAGTTTGCGCAGGAGCTCAAGGGGACCCAGGCTCGTTTCTATTAAAACGGCCATGTTAAGGAATTTATCCTGCAAAACGTATCCTACGGGCTCTGTTTCATATATGCTGGAGGTTTTAATCAACTTTGTATCTTTTAAAGCTGAAATTGCCTCTAATACCTTCATAAGATTTTCATAACGGTTTCCCATGTTCGAGCCCAGGCTTAAATATACCTTTGAAGCCATTTTTCACTCCCCTGCATCTTCCCTTTCCAGGTTGATCTCGACACCTACCCAGTCAAACTCTCCATCTATTGGCGCCTCAGGTTTTTTTGCAACCACCTTGACAGCCTTCACCATGTCATATTCCCGTAATATTGCCCTGGCTATGGTTTTAGCCAGCTTTTCCATGAGTTGGAACCTTTCATTTTGAACAATATGCTTAACCAGGCCGTAAACCCTGGAATAATCAACGGTATCGTCAATATTATCCGAATACCCTGCTTTATCCAGGCTTGCATGCATTTCTATATCAAAACAAAAAACTTGCCCCTTTTCCTTTTCCAACGGGTTAACCCCGTGATACCCATGGACTTTCATATTTTTAATAATAATCTTTCCCAGTGCCATATGCTACACCCCGCCTTTTACCTCTAGCCTTCTACTCCTTGTTCGCCCTTACCCTTCCACTTCTTCATTCCAGCCCCTGGTAATGCTATCCGACACCCTGGCAACCCTTGCCATTTCCTTTACGTCATGTACACGCACGAAATCCGCACCCTTTGCAATTCCAATCGCGACAGAAGCAGCAGTGCCTTCCACCCTTTCATCAACAGGCAAATCAAGTATCTTGCCTATAAATGATTTTCTCGACGTACCGATCAATACCGGAAAACCCAGCTCCCCCAGTTCTTCAAGACGTCCAAGTATTTCCAGGTTGTGCAGGAAAGTCTTGCCAAAACCTATACCCGGGTCAATTACGATACTATTGCGTGATATCCCCAACTTTTGCGCAATATCAGCACTTTTCGCCAAAAATTGCTTCACTTCCCCGAGCAAATTATCATATATTTTTTCCGCCTTGTTGTGCATAACTATGACCCCGGCATTATATTTGGCTGCAATTTTTGCCATCGACCTATCTCCCTGCAAGCCCCATATGTCATTGACGATATGTGCCCCCATGTCAAGCACCTTCTCCGCCACTATTCCCTTCCTGGTATCAATTGATACCGGTACATCCAACTCATTCACCAGCAATTCCAGTACGGGCAATACCCTGTTTAATTCTTCCTCCTCGTCCACTTCTACAAATCCGGGCCTCGTGGATTCTCCGCCAATATCTATTATATCCGCCCCTTCTTCCACCATTTTCTTTGCTCTCGCCAAGGCAGCCCCCGGTGTATTATATTTCCCCCCGTCTGAAAAAGAATCGGGAGTAACATTAAGTATACCCATTATGTAAGTTTTTCTGCCCAAGGGCAACCTATAACCCCTGCATTCGAAGTACCGCATTTTCAGAACCCTCCTTCCTCAAATCATTTTCAATTTACTCCCTATACATTCTCAATTTGTTCTTAATCCATTCTCAATTCGTCCTCGATCTATTCTCTTTTTCCAATTTATTCTTTATTTATTCTCAATCTATTCCCTGTTCTCCATTTATTCTTCGTCTATTCTAAATCTATTCCTCATCCTTTCTCCATCCTATCATAACACTTGCGTCTGCTTGCTGGCAAACTTTTGTTTATTTTTGCTAAAAAAGAAGCAGCAATTTTATTCTCATTTAACGTAGAAAAAGAATAAATATACATATAGAATTTATATATATGCAGCTTTTATGCAGCAGCACCGCATTACTGCACTAAAGCAATAATGCAACATTAAAAGCAACAAATCTAATAAATCATACTTATTTTTATATTTTTATAGTATATTTTTAGTTTTTTTGTTATATTTTTTATATTATATTATGTTTTTTATTTTTATATTATATTTTTGCACGAGGGCATAGTCAATGGTAAACATATTTAAGTTGAACACGGCGGAATTGGAAGCATTGGTACAATACAAGGAAGTTATTGAGAAAGGAAACCGCTTTCCCAAGAACTTTTGGACAAGTGAAAAGGAATATAAAAAAGGTCCAAGAATAAAGTGCCGGATTCTTACCCGCTATTGTCTTGAAAATCTTGCGGGAATTGAAACAGATGACCTTCCAAGGTACAACCTGAAACAAATAAAAGATATCCTGGTAGAGTGCAAGTTATTTGGCATGATTCAAAGGGTTTTTAACCATGACATCCTGGGCATTTTAAAAAATGCTTACCCTGAAGAATTCAGGACAAGAAAACTGAAGGAATGGATGTGGAGCAAGCACGGCATATGGAACGACAAAAACATGATAATCGAGGCTGTCCAGGAAATGGTCAAAAAAGAGGGAATAAGGCGCATCGAGGACATACCTTCTATCAATTGGAAGAACAGGCTGTTAAAACATGGTATTTACAACGTGTTGGCATATTTCAACTGGTCCATTTATGCGCTTTTTGACTTTGTATATCCTAATAAGTTCCATCCCATAGATTTTAAGTACAAAACTAAATGGGCTTCTGGTGATTCGCTGGAAAATGCCTTCTATTTCATGCATAAAGTATTTAAGAAAAGAAAATACAGCATAGAGGACATTTTACTTCTAAACACCTCGGATTTCCGCAAGCTTGGCCTTGCAGGCATGCTTATATCGGTGTTTAATTCCTCCACCTTGAAAGCCAAGGAGTTTTATCTCTATAAAACCTTGGGGAACAAGGAGCACCAGGATGAAATAAAAGAAGATATTAAAGCTTTAAAGAAGAAAATTTTTGACGAAAATATCAAGAAAAAATTAAGCGAGGTTGCAGTCGGAGGGTACATTTACAACCTTCATAGCAACACTACCCTGTATAATTACATAAAACGCCACGCCAGGAAACGAAATATGTCAATAAACGATTTCATCTCAAGTTACGGGTATGTATATAAAAGCGCAAGGAAAGATGTTAAAAGCATCGACAAGCAGGATGTATGGGACTTGAGAAAGCAAGGGCTCACATATGTTCAAATAGCTAAGATACTTGGAAGCAATCCCACAACAATTTCTGAAATATGCATGAAATACTTCGGGGGAGATCCTTTAATACCAAGGCCCATTGAGGATTATATAACTGTCCAGGAATTAATAAACAAGTACAGGGTGGATCATAAGACCATAATGAAAATAGTATATGAGAACAGTTTTGAAAACCATATGACCATACGCTTTAGGTACCTCAAAAAATCTGAAATAGAACCCGCTCTAAAAGAGTATAAAAGGAAAAGCAAGCACCACCAGTACATGCTAAGAAGGTACAAGGCATATGCAAATTAATACAGGTCGTAAAATAAAAGTTTTCAATGGCTGACAAAAATGAATTTTGCAGTTATAATAGCTATAATATATGACACGTACCAATTTCAATTTTGATACTACCGGCATATATTGCCGGCATATATAATATTAATGTTATTGGTTGGATTAACAAACCAGGTGATACAAATGAAGGAAGCTGAATCAAGATGCAAGTTCAAGGGCAATAACCAGCTCCCCGGCAAATTATATGTAGTCGAGGGTTGCGATGGTTCCGGCAAAAGCACGCAAATCTATCTCCTTTACAGGTGGCTTAGATCTGAAGGTTATGATGTGTTTTTCACCGAGTGGAACTCTTCTGAATTGATACGGGCATCAACAAGCGAGGCGAAAAAGAAGAATTTGCTGACTCCTACAACCTTCAGTTTAATGCATGCAAGCGATTTTGCAGACAGGTACGAAAAAATGATCCTTCCACAGCTTAGGGCAGGTTATATTGTTCTTTGTGACAGGTACATCTACACGGCCTATGCAAGGGATATGGCCAGGGGATGCGACAGGGAATGGGTGAAAAATGTATACAGTTTCGCTGTAAAACCGGATATTATTTTCTATTTTAAGGCACCCCTGGAGGTTTCCTTGAGCAGGATACTTACAGGAAGGCTGCATCTTGAATACCATGAAGCCGGTATGGACATGGGATTTAGCAGCAACCCGGTAGAAAGTTTCAAGATATTTCAAGGGATTATTAAAAATTACTACGATGAAATGGCTGAGGAAGAAGGCTTTACTATAATTGACGCCTCGGAATCCATTGAGGTACAGCAAGCAATCGTAAGAGATATTGTCAAGGAGAACTTAAAGGATTACGTGCCTTCATGTAAACATTGGCAGACAAAGGAAGTGCCGGGAATATGAAAAAGAAAAAACTATTTTACGGCAAGGGCTTGCCATATTTGAAATTAAATGATTTGCCCGGAAAACTGATAGTTATCGAGGGACCCGATTGTTCCGGCCGTTCCACCCAGATTTCCATGCTTAAGGATTGGCTGGAAACCAAGGGGCACGCAGTGCTTGATACGGGGCTTAAACGTTCCACGTTAATAGGCAACGTCATTCTCGAAGCAAAAAAGGGCAACACCTTGGGGAAGAAAACCCTGAGCCTTTTATACTGCACCGACTTTGCAGACCAGCTGGAAAACAAGATTATACCTGCCCTTTCGGCAGGATTCATAGTACTGGCGGATCGCTATATTTTTACATTAATGGCAAGGGATTTCGTTAGGGGTGCAAGCAAGGAATGGCTCATGGAACTGTTTGGGTTCGCACTGGTTCCCGACCTTGTGTTTTACTTGAGCATAAACCCGGATGTCCTGCTTCACAGGGCATTTTCAAAATACGGCTGCCTGGACTACTGGGAATCCGGCATGGATTTATACCTCTCCAGTGATATGTTTGAAAGCTTCAAAAAGTATCATACCCTCTTAAAAAGAGAATACGAGGAAATGGTAAAAAACTTTAATTTCATTGTTATCGATGCCGAGAGGGACCCGAATGAAATTCAAAAAGACATAAGGGAAAGAATTAGCGTATTCCTGGATTCCCAGGCCCTTTAGTCCTGCAAATCACGCACAAACCTCGGGAGCAACGCTGAAACCAAGGACATGCACCTTCACCTTATCCCTGTATCAAGGACATAACTTCAGCCCTTGTTTTAGCCTGTGTCCTAACAATGCCCCTTAAAGCTGAAGTAACGGTTTTTGCTCCCGGTTTCCTGACTCCCCTCATAGTCATGCAAAGATGCTCGGCTTCAATGACTACAGCCACACCGAGGGGTTTTACTGTATCCATGATTACATCGGCAATTTCACTCGTAAGCCTCTCCTGCAGCTGCAGGCGCCTTGAAGATATTTCTACAATTCTTGCCAGCTTGCTTAACCCGACTATTCTCCCCTTGTTTGGTATGTAAGCTATGTGTGCAACTCCCATAAAAGGCAGCAAGTGGTGTTCGCATAGGGAATATAAAGGAATGTCCTTGACCATGATAATTTCTTCGTGCTCATCTTCACTAAATACCCTGATCACATCCCTCGGGTCCTGGCCAATACCTGAAAAAATCTCTTCGCACATCCTTGCCACCCTGCCAGGGGTATCCTTTAGCTCTTCCCTTTCAGGATTCTCTCCTATAGCTTCAAGAAATTCCCTTACTGCAGCCTTTACTCTTTCTTTATCTATCATTATACTCGATCTACCTTTCTATATCTGTTATAAATATAACTCTGATAATCCCCTTGCCTGAAATAATGGGCTTTCAACCAAGTCTTTACAATAATCGTATACTTATTCAAATAATTATCATATAATTGCTGAGCAATTGCTTGTCCTAGTAATCTTATTCTAATAATTATAATGCAATAAACCGTTTTGTCAATAAACCGGTTTCCATGCATTCCCATTTTCACGGTTAATTTTCATGGTTAAAAGTTTATATTATCCGGGTCAGGCAGAAAACGATGATTTTGGTTCAGCTCATCTATTCTTTCCATATCTTCGGCTGTCAGTTCAAAATTGAAAATACCGGCATTCTCGACAATACGGTGTTTTTTAACAGATTTCGGTATGATAACAACGCCATTCTGCAAATCCCAGCGGAGCACCACCTGGGCGGCAGTCTTGCCATATTTTTCTCCTATTTCAGTAAGAAGGGGGATTTCTTTAAAGCGTCCCCGCATCAGCGGGCTGTATGCTTCAATTTGAATCTTGTTTGCCTTGCAAAATTCTATCAGAGGTTTTTGGGAGAGCCATGGATGCAATTCAACCTGGTTTACCATGGGAACGACCCCGGTTTCATTTATTATATCTTCCAGGTGATGAATGTGAAAGTTGCTCACACCTATAGCTCGCACCAAACCATCATTGTAGAGTTTAATAAGGGCCTTCCAACTATCGACATATTTCTGTTTGACCGGCCAATGGATAAGATAAAGATCTATATAATCCAGGCCCAGCATCTTCCTGCTTTTTTCAAAGGCTTTCAGTGCAGGCTCATATCCCTGGTTTGCGTTCCGTAGTTTCGTGGTGATAAAAAGCTCTTCCCTGGGTATACCGCTTCCCTTTACGGCTATACCTACACCTTCCTCGTTTCCGTATGCTGCGGCAGTATCTACGGAACGATAGCCAGCTTCTATTGCCCATTTAACGGCATTTATAACTTCCTCCCCGTTTCTTGCCTGCCAGACACCCAGTCCTAACCATGGCATCCGGACTCCATTACTAAGAACTGCAGCATCATTAATACTACAAACCATTATCTCCGCCTCCTTTTTACATATTCTATCATAACTCTCTCTTTCACCCGTTTTTATTTTCACGCTTCATTATTGCCCATTAACCCGGTTGCTTTATTTATACCTGTTTTCTATTTAATATGCCCTATATTTGCCAGCGTTTTCATGTAATATACCTGTATCTTTTAAAAGTTTTACAAATAATCCTCCCTGGACCGAACGGTGTCTAAATCCCTTCCCGCCTTTATGACACCTGCATCCCACCTGGTAACCGGTCACCGTTTCGTACCAGTCTGTAAAAGGTGCCCTGCAGGGAGTTTCATTAAGAAAGTCCCATAACGGTGCAATCAATTCCTCGAAAAGTTCCTGGTCATCGGCCATGGATGCGCACCAAAGAAGCCAGTCCGATTTTGTATACTCGTTCCTGTTATCCAGCGGCAATCCGTATCGATTTGACTTCTTCCTGTAATAATTGATTTCTGTCCCAGCCACTTCTTTGCTAAAAACACCGGTGCCGAATATAATATCCCATACCAGGTTATACTTCATACTCCATGTGCCTGGCTTATCAAATGTCAGCTTGTAGTGGTCACCGTCAAAAGCCTTCCTTTCCCATTCAACCGCCATTTCCCTGGCGATCCTGTCATAAGCAGCTGCTTCTTCACGTTTTCCAACCATGTTGCACAAGAGAGAGTAACTTTTAATCCCCATGATAGCCTTAATTACCAGGTTGGTATTATGTGCCAGGTGGCCTGCAAAATCATCCGTGCAAAGCTGGTTGCCCGGGTCTCCCCCATTAAGCTCAAGGTATTTTGCCCACCTGGAAATCAGGTCCCAGTATTCTAATGCTATATCAGCGTTATTGCTTGCAAGGCAAGCCGCCGCAGTCATAATAAGCATATTGCCGCATTCTTCCACGGGCATCTGCATCTCAAGAAGATATATATCCATTTCAGGTGGTTTGTTAAACAAGGGAGTAATATAATAATTACTGGCTCCCTTTTTTCTACAACCATATACCTGCCCATTGGCATGCGGATACCTTCCCACATCGTGAGGAGCAAAGTCAAATTTCCATGCGGGTGTGCGGGCAAATTCAAATACTGGTCTTAGCATGCCCTTTACCAATTCGGGATTGTATAACAAAAATAGCGGACTGGAAGGATAACTCACGTCAACAGTAGCAATGCACCCGTTGCTAAAACATTCCTTTGAAAAGAACAGGGGTCTTCCCTGCTTATCCGCAACAAGCTTATGGGCAGCTATAACCTGCCTGTAAGCCAGGGATACGATGTCAGCATATTTTTTACCGCCGCTGGCCTCGGCTTCCCTAAGCAGCTGCTTATCAAACCGTTCACATTTTTCCATGATTTCGTCATATTCCCGTACAGCTGCTTTAAGCATGTCCTCAAAGCTCATTCCATTCCTCGCCCAGTAACCCTTTAGGGGCGTACAGAAATATTCTATGGCATATATATCGTCATAAGCCAAGATAAGATACCGGGAACTCCTGTTTTCATCACACTTGAATTCCAAGCATGCTGCCATCACGGGCATATCATTCTTCACCTGCCTTGGCATGTCCCGGTTATCCTCACCAGGTACAACTCCTTCCGAGGCAAAAACCTGCCTTGCTCTAAAGCTTCCTATGTATGTCCTGGAATTTCCCCCGGGAGACACCAAGTGAGCATAGCCCCAATCAATACGAATGTCATCCCCGCTTATATGCAATATATCCTGTTCTTTTGAGCCTATGTACATTGACTCGTATTCTTCACCCAGGGACTTCCTGCCCCATACAACTTCCTGGTCCCTGGAATTTACAGCTATATCTCCCGCTGCATCAATATAAACCTGTACCTGGTGATCTCTTCCATCAATTGACCTTACCTCAACTGTTATGTAGGAAACAGGCCTGGAGAGAATATCAAGATCATCAAGAAGCAAGGGAGTTGTGAAAATTACGGTTAATTCAACCCCTCCAGCAGCAAATACATATGTAGTATTAAGCGGCCTCACTTCAAGGGATACTTGTTCCATTGGTTTAATGCTCCCAATGTGCCCCATGAACCTGTACGCTTCTCCATCAATACGGGCAATGCCTGTCAGCCCATGTTCTGCACCTGTCCAGTGCCTGGTATTATCGTAAAAAAGCTTGTCCGCCATCGACCATATGCTAAAATACGGGTCCACGGTAACCAATGGCACGGCAGGTGGTCTAAACCCCTTGTTTTTCATGTGTTAGCCCCCTTTTTTTTTCATTTTTTTCTTATGATTATTATACCAGCTTTTCATACTCATTCACAACGCATTATTTATCCTGGATAGTGTCAAGTTGTTGTAGGATTTAAAAAGCACCTTTCGGCCGTCCTTTCTGGTAATAATCTAGAATAGATATCCATCGTATTGTATGTTCTTTAAGTGGCGGAACAAAGGAGTAACTTTACCAT
>JAAZDH010000023.1 GCA_012512865.1 Clostridiaceae bacterium
AGCAAACTGGAACTTTAGAATTAACTGGTAATGCGGTTGCTGCTGATGTTTTAAGCGGTAAAACATTTTATAATACGAATCCAAAGAGCAAAATATCAGGTTCAATGATAAACCGTGGAGCGGTAATAATTACACCAGGAGCTACAAATAAAGCTATTGCCGCAGGCTATCATGACGGGCAGGGGTATGTCAAAGGCGATGCTAATTTAGTTGCAGCAAATATAAAAAAGAATGTCAAAATTTTCAACGTTACCGGCAGTTTCATAGGGGGTGTTGACTTATCTGGCACACCGACAGTAGTGTGCGGATCTGTTGGTGAATCTGGTGGTACAGTGGTTAATTATTCTGGGAGTGGAATATTATTAGGCTTGCAACAAACCATACATTACAGTAGTGATAGTGCGGTAACCAGATATGGGAATGTAAATATCTATATTGATGGATCGCTCATAGCTGATTTTAGTAGATTTAGTGCTACCACAGTGTATGGTTCAACACAACCTAGAGCAGGTTATTCTGGGGTTATTACTCCTTATTTCCCCTTCACTCAAAGTCTAAGGATAGATGCTAAAGCTGGCCTAATTAGTACTGCATACACCAATGTTTCTTATATAAAAAATGTCAGTAATTTGCCAAATTGGACACCGAAGGCTGTGGCGGAAGGTACTAATTATACGACCTTTAGGAATATAGTAAGTGTCTCTGGTAAGGGAGGCTATCTCACTTCGATTTTTCAATATGCTTCATCTAACTACAGGGGGAGAATAGAGATTATAATAGATGGCGTTACCGTTCTTAGCGAATACGTAAGCCGAACCTATTATTTTGGTTCAGATAATCAGTGCTATTACAGACCTTTTATACTCCCAACAATATTGAGATTCAATAATAGTTTGACGGTAAAACATGCTTCTTCTGATTCCCCAGGTAGTGTATATACCAAAGTAACTTGGGTTGAAGAGTAAGAATAAAAATGGCTGATATTAGTTTTTATCATTGTGTTTTTAGGAGGTTATAGATTATGGCTTATGTAGGGCGTTTATATTTCAGAAAAGACACTGGACATTTATTATACTGGTATGAATATGAAACTATTGGTAATACTCCTATTCCTACTATAGAACAAGATATTGCGTCTATTAAACCTTTAAAAGATTTTATTCTTGAAAATATTCATGTAGTTGAGATTGACCAAGAAGATTTATTAACAAGAGAAAAAGTGCGTAGGGCAAAGGAAATATTATACGACCCACAAACAGAACAGCAAATATTTGATATTGATTCTGGAGTGCTTGCAGAAATCGAAAGAAGAGCTTTACTCGAAAACAGAATTTCGCAGATAGAGACATCTATTGGTAATATACAGACTTCTTTATATCAAAAAGCCTCATTAGATGAAGTTACACAAATAGAGCAAGAAAAAGCAGATATTGAACAAGCAATTGCCGAATTATCTATATTGATTGCTGGAGGTGGAGCTTAGTGTTTAATGAGAATAGCGGGCTTGTATTGGTGTGGGTACGTTTAATTAGAGAAGGTAAAAGAACGGTTGAAGAAGTGCCGAATTTGAGCAATTTGAAAACGATAGTGGAAAGTCTTATTACACAGTAGGTTTTTTAAACGAACTACCGAAAGGAGGGTTGTCTTTGTC
>JAAZDH010000188.1 GCA_012512865.1 Clostridiaceae bacterium
CATACATACCCTGGAACCTTCACGAACCCCGGGAAGGGCAATTCTGTTTTGAGGGAATGGCGGATGTGGGAGCTTTCATTAGGACAGCTGCCAAGCTGGGTTTGTTCGTAATAGTCCGCCCATCACCGTACATATGTGCAGAGTGGGAATTCGGTGGGCTCCCGTACTGGCTTTTAAAAGAACCTGGCATGAGGTTAAGATGCAGCTATAAACCATATCTTGATAAAGTTGATGCATATTACGATGTGATGGTGCCTGTTTTAAAGCCCTTGTTATGCACGAATGGAGGGCCGATAATTGCAGTTCAGATCGAAAACGAGTATGGAAGTTACGGAAATGATTCAAAATACCTGGAATACCTTAAAAATGCCTTAATCAGCAGGGGAATAGATGTACTTCTCTTTACATCTGACGGACCTACCGACGCTATGCTCCAGGGCGGTACTCTCCCCGACGTGTATAAAGCTGTAAATTTTGGCTCAAGGCCGGAAGAAGCTTTCAGCAAGCTCTTGGAGTATCAAAAGGATAAACCCCTCATGTGTGCTGAATTCTGGAATGGGTGGTTTGATCATTGGGGTGAGGAGCACAAGACGAGAGATGCCAATGATGTTGCCGATGTACTCGATAGAATGCTTCAGGCTGGTGCTTCCGTAAATTTCTACATGTTCCACGGGGGGACGAATTTCGGATTTTACAACGGGGCAAATTATTCGGATAAATATGAGCCTACTGTCACAAGTTATGATTATGACTGCCTTCTCAGCGAAGCAGGGGACCCCACGGAAAAATATTATGAAGTGCGGAATGTTTTATCAAAATATACTGGGGTTGATATGAATTATATGCCTCCAGTTTCAAAGAAAAAGGCATATGGGCAAATTACGCTTACGGAGAAGTGTGACTTACTAACATCTCTCGACGCAATATCATCACCTGTTAAATCGGTTTGCCCCGAACCCATGGAAAGATTCGACCAGGACTATGGCTTCATAATGTATACTGCCCATGTAACCGGGCCAAGGGAAAACTGCCTTGTCGATATTATGGAGGTACATGACAGGGCGTTAATATTCTTGAATGATAAGTGCATGGGTGTTATTGAAAGATGGGATGAAGATAAAAAAGTATATGTTGACATACCTCGCGAAGGGGCGAAACTTGGCGTTTTAGCGGAAAACGTGGGAAGAATAAATTATGGCCCAAGGCTGAAAGATATGAAAGGGATTACCGGGGGGGTAAGGCTGGATTATCAATTTATTTTTAACTGGGATGTATACACTCTTCCAATGACCATGGATAGCATTTCAAAGTTAAAGTTTCAACCCGTGGAGGTCATGGGGAAAGCTATGGGGGAAGCTGCGGTAGAAAATATGGGAGAAGCTGCAGGAGGAGACAGGGAAGAAACCATGGGAAAAGCCGCGGAAAATGATTGGGGAAAAGATATGAAAGAAGAACCGGAGCAAACCGCATTTGAAAACCCCGCCTTCTACAGGGGAGTCATGGAAATAGATGAGCCTAACGATACTTTCCTCGAGATGAAAGGTTGGACCAAGGGAATAGTAATAATAAACGGTTTTAACCTGGGCAGGTACTGGAACATCGGCCCGCAGAAAACCCTCTATGTTCCCGGCCCCATCTTGAAAAAAGGAAAAAATGAAATTATTGTTTTTGAATTGCACGGCACAAAGAAACCGGTGGTGAATTTTAGGAATACGCCGATACTTGGATAAGTGTCTCGATACCAGGCTGGGCATGCTGAGGCTGGGACGAGCGTGGCAAGGCCAGGATGGCAAAGGAAGGGGCTGGGTATAGCATGAATGCTATTGAAATGAGAAATCTTACAAAATACTACGGCAAGGCAAGAGGTGTAGATGTAAACCTTGAAGTTAAAGAAGGCGAAATATTCGGTTTTATTGAGCCGAATGGTGCCGGGAAATCTACAACCATAAGGACACTCCTTGCTTTCATATATCCTACCAGGGGCAGTGCCAGCATATTCGGAAAAGATTGTGTAAAGAATTCTGCAAAGATTAAGATGGATGTAGGATATGTGCCTTCGGAAGTCAGCTATTACGATGATATGAAGGTCAAGGATTTATTGTCTTATTCTGCAAAATTCTATAAAAAGGACTGCAGTAAGAGAATAAAGTCTAGCGGTTAAATGTCAAGACCTAAATTGGAAATGAACCTTGAAAATTTCATATGATATTACCTAAAAAAGCCCAAAAAAGAGCATGGGAAACTAAACCTA
>JAAZDH010000189.1 GCA_012512865.1 Clostridiaceae bacterium
GATGTTTAGAAAAGAATGAAGTTTGAAGTGTTATGTTAACAATGAATTTTAATGGGTCGAACAGTGGCTTCGGTCACTGATTTAATGCAATATTAATTGTACAAGGATGTGAATGACATTGAAAAGGAACATGAAAAAGTGGGTACTAAACGTTTCAAACTCTATTGACAGGTATGCGATGCCTATAATGTCTTTCCCGGGGCTTGAAATAACCGGCAGGACCGTAATTGACATGACCACGGATGGGAATGCACAGTTCGAAAGTATTGAGGCACTTGCTAAAAGATATCCTTCCGTGGCTGCCGTCATGCCGATGGACTTATCGGTTGAGGCTGAAGCTTTTGGCAGTACTGTTGTTTTTTCAGATAAAGAAGTGCCAAATGTGTCAGGAAGGATTGTCCAGGACAGGGAATCGGCAGAGGCACTAAGGGTGCCGAAGATTGGAGAAGGGCGTACCATGGTTTATATAATGGCAGCCAAGTTAACGGCCAGGAATATAAAGAACAAGCCGATTTTCGCAGGAATGATCGGGCCTTTTTCACTGGCTGGAAGGCTGTATGGCATGACGGATATCATGGTTGCCCTTGTTTTGGAACCTGAGACGGTTCACATTCTGCTTGAAAAGGTTACGGGGTTTCTTATAGATTATGCGAAAGCATTCAAGAAGGCCGGGACCAACGGTATAATAATTGCAGAGCCTGCAGCAGGGCTGCTGTCTCCCGAACAATGCCAGGAATTTTCTTCCCGGTATATCAAGAGAATTGTTGATGCAGTGCAGGATGAATATTACATGGTTATTCTTCATAACTGCGGAAATACGAAAAAATTAGTACCTTCACTGTTATCAACGGGTGCCATGGGATTTCATTTCGGAAATTCCGTGGACTTAGAAAGCATACTACCACGGATACCGTGGGGAAAGCTTGCCTTTGGGAATATTAATCCTGCAGGGGTATTCAAGGCCGGTGACAGGGAAAGCGTTGAGGCTGCAACATGGAAGCTGCTTGAGAGTACGGCTATTTACAAGAATTTTGTAATATCTTCAGGATGCGATATTCCGCCTGGCACTTCTCTTGACAATATTGACGCATTTTTTGAAACGGTTGGCAAATTTAACAGGCTGATGGTTCGGGAGATAGTTTAATATATTGGGGGGGAGCATTCTCCCTCCATGGAATTAATTAACACAAGGAAACCGCCTTAAGGAAACTAATTCATGGAAATAGATTCAAGGAAGTAGATTTAAGGAAAATTTTAAGGAAACTGATTTAAGGTTATTAACTCAAGGTTACCAAATACGCATTAAGATTACATGTGGATCGGATTATGTTTTAAATCCGGATTATATTTTGGGTAAATTCCTGGCCGGCATACCTGTATTCCGGGTTCTTGTAGCCAAGTACATAAATATCGGTGGCAAAGGCTTCTCTTTCAAGCATCTTGTTCAATACAGGGTTATTTGTCCGGGTAAAACCTGCTACCTTGATGATAATGGGCAGAGACCCCCTTTTCTTTATTTTAGAGAGAAGAAACGCTCCTTTTTCATTAAAGCCGAGCACCCTTATATACTGGGGTCCGCCGTGGCTGTTGAATTCAAGGAATTCGCGGGAAGTGATATTCAGAAGCAGGTACAAAAGTATCCTTTGAAGCCTGGTTACCGTGTAGCGCCTGGTGCTTGCCTTTTCTATGAGCATATCGATTGTCCCGCAGCTTTCCGCGGCTTTTTTTACCCTGTTTTCCAGCCCTTCCGTGACACCCGGAAATGCCTTGATTTCTTCTGGCATCATTTTTCTAATCAATGCCAGGATGGTGTCGCTGAAACGATCCAGTGAAACCGGGCCCCTGCCATTGCTGAATTCATTTTCCAGTATTTCAATGCTGCTGCCGGGGAGGCTGTGCCTGGCATCGCCTGTAATAAGCGGCGAATCTTTTGGCAGGTTCTTCCGTATGGCGGTTGCGCTGGATATTTCACCCGTAAGGTATTCCGTCGTGTAGAGATTGGCAGTGCGTTTTATCGTGACCGGGGTTATATTGCTTTTAAGCCTTTTTAAAGCTTTAAGGTATTCTATGCCCAGGATGTTGTTGGAACAACCCATAACCTGGTCGATTTCCGGGGCGCGCAAACCTGGAGCCCCGTGATTTTCCACGTATTTGCCAAGTGCCCTTTGCACGGCGGCCGGGTACGAAAGACCCGTATCCTGGCAGCTTTTTAAAGCAGATTTATAGGAGGGTGGTTCGTGATGCAATATTTCTGCAATGGCATCGAGGGGTTTTATATCTCCTGTTTCGCTTCCGAAGCTTATGTTGTCCACCACGCCGAGACTGTCAAGGATTTTCACCCCGGCATGGGCAAAGTATTCGGCGCTTGCAGTTGCATATGCCACGGGGATTTCAACGACCAGGTCGATGCCAGCCATTAATGCCATTTTTGCCCTTGCCCACTTGTTAATGACGGCAGGTTCGCCTCTTTGCACGAAATTGCCGCTCATGGCGCATACGGCGTAGTCGGCGGAAGTGAGGGCGATGGATTCTTTCAAGTGGTAAAGATGGCCGTTATGGAAAGGATTATATTCGGCTATTATACCTAGCACCCTCATTTTACCCTGTACACCTCCGCGCACTTTGCCTTTATATTTCGAGCAGGCCTTCCCTGAACTTGGACAGGTAATTCATACAAAATTCATCGTTTCCAAGCAATGCTTCTGTTGCGTATAGGTAAGTCATCAATTTTTTATCAAGGGGGTCTAGTATTGCCCCATCCATGCCTGCTGTCATGGCTGCTATAAGAAATGCCTGGTTTATGACTTTCCGGCCCGGAAGCCCGAAAGATATATTGCTAAGACCGCAAGCTATATGAACACCAGGATATTTTGCTTTTACAGACCTTATAGTTTCAATGGCAACAACCCCGTAATGGGAACCTGTACCGATGGGCCTTACCATTGGATCAATATAAATGTCTTCATGCTTTATACCCTTGTCGGAAAGCTTGCCTATGATTCTTTCCGCTATTTTTAACCTGTCTTCCACGGTTTCGGGCATCCCGCTGTCATCCATGCAAAGTGCTATTACCGACGTGTTATATTCCAGTATTAACGGCAAAATTGACTCGTACCTTTCCTTCTCATCTGTTATGGAGTTGATAATGGGTTTACCGTTCTTGTTGACTTTAAGCGCTTTTTCAATGGCTTTAGCATTAGGTGAGTCGATGGAAAAGGGGGCATCAATTACTTCCTGGACAGTTTTGACCAGCCATTCGAGCCTTTCAGGCTCGTCTTCATGGAACATTCCGGCGTTTACATCGATGTAGTTTGCGCCTGCTTCATATTGTCTCCTGGCCAGGTCCTGTATAAATGCCGCGTCGTAATTTTCAATGGCAGGACGTACGGCTTTTAGCGTGCTGTTGATTTTTTCGCCTATGATAATCACTGCAATCCCTCCCAAGATTGGTGTTTTAACGATGTAATTAATTATAAACCATTATAAACCAATTTTGCTCATCTAACAATGATTTTTCCCCAAAGATATATTAATGATATATTTCTTACAAAAAATATTAAAAAATCACAAGGTAAAATAATTAGTAAAGGGAGAATTTATAAAGAAAATTTATATGAAAAACAGCCTGAAAAGAAAAAATTGCAAAACAAGGCTATACATGTAAAACAAAATCCTTTAACACCGGGATTAATATTGTGGTATAATATTTTTAAATTGCCTGTTTAAATTGTTTATGCACCGGCAGGGAAGGCCGGGGAAAATTCACGGGATGGAAAAACCGCGGCAAACAAAACGATTGTAAACAAAGAAGCGGAGAATAAAACCCCGGAGAATGAAATGGCGGCAAGTGAAGCGGTGGAGGCTGAAACGGTGGTAAATAAAATGATTGTAAATGAGACGGCGATTGTAAATGAGACGGCAGGAAAGAGAAGGTGTTAAACGAAACAGTGTTAAACGAAACGATGTTAAACGAAAAAATGGTGAATAATGCAAATAATACGGGTTTGGAAGATAAGCTGCTGCCGGATTTGAAAGGTATTGAAAATGATATTGAAAGGGTTATTGAAAAAGATGCTGAAAGGGGTATTGAAAAGCCGAAAGTACATAATGCGAAGGGAAAGAATGCAAAGGTAAAGGATGGGAAGGGAAACAGGCGTATATGGGAATTGGATTTTTTAAGGGGAATAGCATTAATCCTGATGGTATATTTTCATGTAGTTTTTGATATGAAAGATATATTTGGCTATAATGTTGACTACAGTAAAGGATTTAACAAATTTACAGGAAGTGCTGCAGGAATACTATTTATCGTAATATCCGGCATTAGCTGTGCTTTAAGCAGGAATAATTTTAAAAGGGCATTGAGAATACTTGGCATTGCCATTGGCATAACGGTTGCCACCCACCTATATGATGCCGGTTTGGGTATTAAGTTCGGGATATTGCATTTTTTGGGATTGAGTATATTATTATACCACTTGCTTGCAAAAATGAATGTGTATGTACTTGCGGCTGTTGGTACCGTTATTTTGCTGGCAGGGCGCTTTATATCAAGTATAAATATTGATCATGATTATTTTTTCATCCTTGGGATAACGAGCAGTAAATTCATATCAGCGGATTACTACCCTTTAATACCTTGGTTAGGGCTTTTCATTTATGGTATAATAATTGGAAAAACCTTCTACAGGAAAAAAGAAAGTATTTTTGGCAGCCCCCCGGGCAGCGTTATAGGAAGCATGGTAAGGATAATAATCTGGCTGGGAAGAAATACGCTGGTTATTTATGTTATTCACCAGCCCGTCATATTGCTTGTGATTACACTGGTAAAAAGGGTTTTCGGGTAAGAAGGGATATGACAAAATAATACGGGGCAAATTAGGGTTAAAATAAGTAGGATTAAGATAAGCAGGATTAAGATAAGTAGGATTAACACATGTAATGGACGGTTACGCGTATACGCGTAAAGTAACTATAGATATGCATAAATGAAGCGGGTTAAAACTATAAATACATATTATGGAGGATACAAGTTATGGAGGATAATATGAATAAGTTGGTAATTATCGAGGGAGATATTACAAGAATACAGGTTGATGCTATTGCTAATGCCGCAAACAAGACGCTTTTAGGCGGCGGTGGAGTGGATGGGGCAATCCACAGGGCGGCAGGTCCCGGTCTTCTTGAAGAATGCAGGAAACTAGGGGGTTGTGAAACCGGGGAAGACAAAATTACAAAGGGGTATGCCCTTCCTGCAAAATATGTAATACACACTGTTGGGCCCGTATGGAAGGGAGGAGAACATAATGAAGATGAACTGCTCGCCCTTTGCTATAAGAACTCCTTGAAGCTTGCGGTGGAAAACAAAATAAAGACGATAGCTTTTCCATCAATAAGTACAGGTGCCTATGGTTTCCCCGTAAACAGGGCGGCGAGAATTGCCGTAAACGAAATAGTTAAATTCTTGGAAACAGGAGAAGGGGACAATATATCGAAAGTTTTTATTGTTTGCTTTGACAGCGGCACGTATGAAAGCTATGTTAGCGCAAAAAAAGAAATATGCGGAGAAGATGATGATAATAATTAAATAAATTAATATTAAATAAATAATTAATATTAATAAATGATTAATAAATAATGATTTTTAATAACTTGGTAATTGAAATAATTGAAACTTTTTTTATTTTTTTACGTCATATAATTAAAACTAGCGAAGGCTAGCAATAAAGGATCAGAAAAAAGTATCAGCAGGGGAAGAGAGTAATAAAAAAGATTGGTAAAAGGTTGAAGAACCAGCAAAAAAATTCAAAAAAGCGAGGCATATATAATGTTGTGAAGGGGGCATTGGCACTAATTGGAAACTGTAATAGTACTAAACGATGTGCGGAAAGTATACAGGGTGGGAAATGAAAAAGTTGTTGCTCTTGACAGTGTCAACCTGAATATATTAAAAGGTGAAATCTGCTGCTTTGTAGGCACATCCGGTTCCGGGAAATCCACGTTGCTGCATCTTATGGCAGGTCTTGAAAAGCCGACAAGAGGCAGCATTATTATTAAGAACATGGAAATACATAAGCTAAGCGAGAGGAAACTTGCCAAATTCCGGCAGGACTATGTTGGATTTGTATTTCAGTCTTATAACCTCATGCCTACATTAACTGCCGTGGAGAATGTGTGCCTTCCATTGATTTTTAAAGGAATACCCAAAATTATCAGGAACAGGCGGGCCAAAAAGATGTTAAAAGCGGTTGGGCTTGAAACCCACATTAAGCATAAACCAACCCAGATGAGCGGCGGACAGCAGCAGAGGGTCGGGATTGCCAGGGCCTTTGTAGGCAACCCGGAAATTGTTTTTGCTGATGAACCCACGGGAAATCTTGATACGAAAACTTCAAAGGAAGTTATGGACCTTATTACTTCGATAGCGAAGAAGAACAACCAGACGTTGGTGGTTGTCACCCATGATATTGAAATCGCCAGGTACGCGGACAGGATATTTTATATAAAAGACGGGAGGATTGAAAGAATTGAAGTGGTCGAAAAGAGTAATTAAAAGTGATAACATGATGAATCATGACATGGCAAATCGTAACATGGTAAAGTCAAAAGTAAAACCAAGGGGAGCAAGGCTATTTATCAACCAGGGATTTGTAAAGGCAAAGGTTGCTCTTGCAATCCTTGTTGCAGTGGTGCAGTTGTTCACGGCGGCAATACCCGTGGTGGTGGAAGCGGATTCCGCCGGCAGCGTGTCTCTTAATGTTGAAGTGAACGAAAAACTTGTAGCAGGAGAATTTTTTACTGTAGAAGCCACCGTAACAAACAATACGAATGCAGTTATTACCAATGTTAGTTTTTATGTTATAACGACTGGTTCGCTTAAAGCCCTGGGTGAAAACCCAAGCACAATTGCAATTATAAAAGAGGGTGAAAGCAAATCCTTTAGGGCAGAGCTCATGTACACCGGAACTCCTGATATTGTTTCTATAGGTTTTAGATGCGATTACGATGGAGGAAGCCCTATAACTACATCCAGGAACGTGTATTTTGCAGCCAAGGATGCAACGCCGCCCTCGACTCCCGATGTAACAAAGGTGGAGCCGGTATTAAAAGTGAAGAGCGGTATTTCAATGCCGTTATTTAATGCAGGGGAGGATGTGACCCTAAGTATTCCTATTGTTAATAACAGTACTTATGTAGCAAAAAATGTGAGGGTTGCCATTGATACAAGTAATGTGAATACGCTGCCCTTTACTTTTGACCAGGTGGCCCTGGTTGACAGCATGGAAGAAATAAAGGCAAACGAGGAGGCGGAAGCCTCTTTTAACATAAAAATAAAGCCTGATGCAAAGGAAGGCCTTTACCCGGTAGTATTGAATTTCCAGTATAATAATATTTATGGTAACAAGTATACACTTTCAGAAACAATCTATATCAGGGTTTTGAATAATGAAGCCCCGCCGAAGCTTATATTGGACGATATCCATACCTACAGCAGTGACCCGACGCCTGGAAACATCATGAGCTTGGCACTAACTTTCAAGAACCAGGGAACTTTGCCAGCAAAAGACGTAAATGTCAAGCTTGAAGGGTTGAGCAGCGAGGGGGTTACTACATACAAATCCGCTGTTACAAGATATTTAAACCAAATTGGCGGCGGTGAAAAAGGTGTTGCCGAGTACATGCTGCTTATATCGGAAAAATTTACGGGCACCAGTATCTCCCTTAATGCAAGGGTTGAATACAAGGATGGGGTAGGAAACTCTTATTCCGATGATTATACATTTTTCATACGGATAAACCAAAAAGAAGAAGAGAAAAAGGAAATCAAAAAGCCCGAACTTGCCGTGAGGGATTTATATTTCCCCGGGGATGCGGTTCAGGCAGGCGAAGAATTTGAACTTGGTTTTATACTGGAAAATGAGGGTAATGACAAGGCTCAAAACGTGAAGGTCTCGCTGTCCTGCGAACCCGGGATATTGCCCAAATCGGCAAGCACGATTGTTTTTGACACACTGGAGGAAGGGCAGGAGAAAGACCTGAAGTTTGCTTTTATCGCAGATAAAAAAGCAAGCACAAAGAACTACTTGGTAACTATAAGTATTGATTATGAAGGTATTATCCCGGAAGAAGGTGGCAGGGATGAAAATGCCCCGGGAGGCAGGACCGAGAAATATTCGTTGACCAGGTATGCAGGGATTTACGTGGAAGAGCTGGTAGAGGAAGAAGAAGAGGAAGAGGAAGAGAAAGAGGAGAAGACCGTTCCGAAAATCATAATAAGCAAGTACTCCTTTGAACCTGAAGATATCAGGGCAGGGCATAATTTCAAGCTGAAATTGTCTTTCCTTAACACCAGCAAGATACGGCCCGTAAGGAATATCAAGGTGACATTTTCGGCGGATGAAGGCGTATTTATACCGGCCAACAGCAGTAACACGTTCTTTATAGAGAACATGGGGATACAGGAAATAGTGGAGCGGGAGGTTGAGCTTCATCCCAAGTCGGATGCCGCCGCAAAGTCCCACATATTGAACATAGTTTTTGAGTACGAGGATGAAAAGGGCAATCAATACAGTACATCGGAGAAAATAAGCATCCCGGTGAAACAGGAGCAAAGGCTTGTTGTAGGGCAGCCAAGCATGCCTCAATCCACCATGGAGGGACAGCCCATACCCTTATTCCTGGAATTCTACAACATGGGCAAGAGCGTTTTGTACAACCTCATGGTGAAATTTGAAGGTGAAGGTTTTCAAGCTGAAAATGCCAGCTATTTTGCGGGTAATTTTGAAGCCGGAAGAGGAGATTATTTCGAGGTAATGCTGACGCCCCTAACATCAGGGGAAGTAAAAGGAGCCATTGTGTTTACGTTTGAAGATGCGACAGGCGAAAAGAGCGAGGTAAGACAGGAGATAACCGTTAATGTAATGCCCATGGCAAGACCTGAATTCCCAATTGATTACGAGATACCGGGAGAGCCCATGCCGGGTGAAATGCCCGGCCAGGAGGGCCAGTGGAAAAAACTGCTTACCCCGTTGAATATCGGGATTGCAGGCGGCGGATTGCTTGTAATAGTTATTGTTGTAATAATAATACTCCGCAGGAGGCGGATAAGAAAGGCGGTCATGGATCTCGATGAATAGCATCGATATTACTGCAATGGCCTTCAAGAATCTGTGGAGAAGAAAAGTAAGGACCGTTCTGACCATACTGGGGGTTGTTGTAGGGACTGCATCAATAGTAATGATGCTTTCAATCGGCATAGGTATGAATGAAAGTTTCAAACAACAGGTAAGCATGATGGGAAGCCTCAACTTAATTACTGTAAATCCCTACTATTACCCGGAGATTGATGATGGAGGCAAGGTGGGGTACGTAGAACCCCAACGGAATACACTGGATGACAAGGCGCTGGAAAAAATAGCGCAGATTGATGGGGTTGAAGCTGTGACCCCGCTGCTGTACTACTACCTTAAGTTTGTGTCGGGCAAGTACGTGGCGTATGGCCAGGTTGTGGGCATATATGCGGACACGATGGAGGCATTTGATTTTAAACTGAGCCAGGGAAGGCATCTTACCTCCGAGGATACCAATGCGCTTGTATTTGGAAGCAGCATGGTGTACAATTTTTATGACCCCAGTTCCAGGGGGCGATACTGGTACTATGGGATGCAGGAAGAAGCCGCTATCGATGTTATGAATGATAAAATCGTCATGACCTTCGACATGAGCTACGGGGAAAAACGCCCGGGAGGAGGCGGCCAGCCAAGGGACATAAGGAAAAGGCCTATTGAAGTCAAGGTGGTTGGTTTGCTTGAGCAAGGGCAGAGTGAGAAAGATTATTCGGCATACATTAATATTGATTACTTGAAAAAACTGATAAAAGCAAACACCCAAACAAACAAGATGCCCGGGAGAATATCGTACGGAACGAGTAATAACACGGAAAGCTATGAACAGGCCTGGGTCAAGGTAACGAAGCTGGAAGACGTGGAGAGGGTGCAAAAAGCCATAAATCAAATGGGTTACGGGGCATACAGCCTCACGGATATATTACGGCAGATGCTTGATGCCACGAAAACCATCAGGATGGTACTTGGGGCAATAGGAGCTGTAGCCTTTTTCATAGCGGCCATTGGAATTATGAATACGATGATAATGTCAATTTACGAGCGTACGAAAGAGATTGGCATAATGAAGGTCCTTGGCTGCATGCTGAAAGATATCAGGAAGTTGTTCCTGCTTGAATCGGCATTGATAGGATTACTGGGAAGTATTCTTGGGATAGGTTTCAGTTATGGTGTATCATACCTGATGAACCGTGCGGATATAAGTTTTCTTGATTACGGCTGGTATTACTCGTACGGCGAAAAGGCGCAAATATCGGTTATTCCCTTGTGGCTTACGCTTGCGGCGATTGGTTTCGGGTCAGTTGTTGGAATACTTTCAGGTGCGTACCCCGCTGCAAGGGCCATGAGGATAAGTGCTCTCGAAGCCATAAGGAATGAGTAACCGGTTGGCGCTAAATATTAGCCTTGACTTTTATAATGGCTGGTATATTATAAGAATAGTATATTAGCCATTTTTTTTCTTATGGAAGGAGTGAGCTTGATGGCGGATTTCAAAATAGGTGTTATTATCGATTCGTTCCGCATGGACATCAAGGAAGCGGTAAAGAAAGCAAGGGATGTGGGAGCGGAAGGAATCCAGGTTTATACCACGGCGGGACCAATGGCACCTGAAAACCTTGACAGCAGGAAAAGAAAAGAGTTTCTCGACCTGGTCAAGTCAAATGGCCTCGTAATATCTGCCTTGTGCGGCGATCTTGGCAAGGGTTTTACGAACAGGGAAAACAATCCTGCCTTGATAGAGAAGTCAAAAAGGATCATGGACCTGGCAAAGGACCTGGAGACTAACGTAGTCACAACCCATATCGGTGTTGTACCGCAGGATCCAAATCATCCAAGATGGGCTGTCCTGAAGGAAGCATGCGAGGAACTGGCGGAGTATGGCGACAAGGTTGGGGCAAGTTTTGCCATTGAAACAGGTCCTGAAACATCGGCAGTGCTGAAAAAATTCCTTGACGGCCTGGGTGCAAGGGGAGTAAGGGTTAATCTTGACCCGGCAAATCTTGTCATGGTAGTGGGAGATGACCCGGTAGAAGCGGTTTATAACCTTAAAGACTACATTGTACATACACATGCAAAAGATGGAATTATGCTGAAGAAAGGCAATCCAGAAGCAATATACGGGGCAATTGAAGAAGAAATACAATTTGGAGAGTATTTCAAGGAAGTTCCCCTGGGAGAAGGCAACGTTAATTTTCCAAGATACCTGAAAGCGTTAAAGTCTATTGGGTACAACGGATTTTTAACAATTGAGAGAGAAGTGGGGGATAACCCTGAGCAGGATATAAGGATGGCAGTCCAATTCCTGAAAAAGGTCATGGCAGAATTAGACTAACCTTATGCATGTATATGCATGTATATACAGGTTTTTTGCCTATATATGCTAATTAACAATATATAACGATTAACCAAATTTACCAAGTTGACCGGATTAACCGGATTAACCAGGTTAACCAGGTTAATTAATTTGCTTTGGAAAGGAGGAAGGCACTATTTTCGTTCATGCACGGTGAATGGGAATATGTGTCATATTTTTATGAAACTTGGAATTAGCTCTTATTGTTATCACCAGTTAATAGTAAGCGGGGCAATGACCCAGTTTGATACTATTAGAAAGGCAAAGGAAATGGGATTTGATGTAATCGAGTTTTCAGGGTTTGATGTCCCGGAAGGCCAATCAAAGGAATCCTTTGCGGAAAGGGTCAGGGAAGAATGTGCCCGCGTGGGTATAGAATTTGGGAATTATACCATAAACGCGGATTTTATTAATGGCTCCGGCGGAAACCTGGAAGCTGAAATCGAAAGGTTGAAGGAAGAGGTCAAGATAGCAAAAATACTGGGGGCAAAAGGCATGCGCCATGACGCCGCCTGGGGATTCAAGCCAGGGTACAAGGGCCCCAGGGGTTTTGATGATGCCCTTCCTGTACTGGCAAAAGGCTGCAAGGCTGTCACAGGGTTTGCCAAGGAACTTGGTATAAGGACCATGGTGGAGAATCATGGGTATTTCTGCCAGGACAGCGACAGGATGGAAAAACTTGTAAACAACGTTAATGACGAGAATTTCGGGCTTCTCGTGGATATTGGGAATTTCCTTTGCGCCGACGAGGACCCTGCCAAGGCAGTGGGAAAAGTTGCTCAATATGCTTTCCATGTCCATGTAAAGGATTTTCATGTGAAACCAGGTTCCGGTATCAACCCTGGGACCGGATGGTTCAGGACAAGGGCGGGCAACTACCTGCGCGGTGCCATTATAGGCCATGGCGAAGTCCCGGTTTTACAGTGCCTTGAATTACTGAAGAAGACAGGATACAATGGCACGGTTTCAATGGAGTTCGAGGGCTTGGAAGACCCGATCAAGGGTATATCCATAGGCCTGGAGAATTTAAAAAGGTTTATGGCAAGCCTTTCCTAGCTGGAAAGGGTTCTAAAAATATTAAAAGCCGTAGAATCTTGATTTTCTACGGCTTTCATTAATTTTAATGTTGGTGGGCCATCAGGGACTCGAACCCGGGACACCCTGATTAAGAGTCAGGTGCTCTACCAACTGAGCTAATGGCCCACGTGTGACACATTAATATTATAAAGAGTAACATTGGTATTGTCAATATAAATATTTTGTTTAAAGATTTTGTTTAATGATATTAATCTGTATAATGAAACTAATTTGTGCAATGATGCCGAATGGTGTTACATGGTATTGAATATTGATATAGCGTTGTATAATGGTATTAAATATTACTCAATGCTTAAGATGGGGGTTGATAAGCTTGCGCAGCTTTCTCGGGGAGATTGAAAAAAGGGTGCTTATATATGACGGGTCAAAGGGGTACGTGCTGCAAAAGTTCGGCTTGAAGGCCGGGGAGTGCCCCGAGTCATGGAATATCACCCATAGCGATGTGGTGAGAAAAATATACAGCCTGTACAAGGAAGCAGGCTCCGATATTATACAGACCAACACTTTTCCCGGTAACGGCATATACCTGGAAAGGTATGGCCTGCGCCACATGATGTATGAAATTAATTACCATGGTGCAAGGCTGGCCAGGGAAGTCATGGGAAAAGACGGGTTTGTTGCCGGGGACATAGGGCCGACGGGAAAACTTTTTGAACCGTCCGGCGAGCTGGGTTTCGAAGAAGCATACCAGGTGTACAGGGAGCAGGTAAAAGCCCTGGAAGATGGCGGGGTGGATGTAATAAATTTTGAAACCTTTAATGATATTGCGGAAATGAGGGCTGCCCTCCTTGCGGCAAAAGAGAATTCAAAGCTCCCTGTCATATGTTCCCTTTCTTTTGAGCAAAACGGCAGGACACTAATGGGCACCGATCCTCAAACAGCCGTTGTTATATTGAAAACCCTGGGAGCAGACATGGTTGGAACAAATTGTTCCTTCGGGGCAAAATACATGCTTGAAATCGTGAAGAAGATGCACGAGGCAGGGGGCGGATACCTAAGCGTGAAACCCAATGCAGGATTGCCTGAAATCGTGGATGGGGTAGCGGTTTACAGGGAAACTGACGAAGAATTTGCCAGTACGGCTGTGAAATTCTTACAATACGGCGCCAGGCTCGTTGGAGGATGCTGTGGGACCACTCCAGGGTTTATAAGGGCTTTAAGGGATAAGTATGATTTAATAAGAGAGAACTTAACGGGCAAGGATTCAATGAACGATATTGTGATGTTCGAATCTATAATTGCATCATCGACATGTACCTTGAACCTGGGTAATTATGAAAATATAAGGATAGGGAAATTACTCCCGCTGCCGGAAGAGGGGGATGCAGCGAAGGATTTTCTCAGGCGGGTAAAGGAAGGAAACATGGAAATAGTTGAGGATATTGCACTTGACCTGGCAACCGAAGGCTACGATGCAATATACGCGTGTATGAGCATTGCCGGCGAAGATGGCAAGGGTAGCAACAATGGCGTTAACGCCACTGATATTGGTATCCTGGCCAGGGTTGTCAACCTGGCCCAGGGATATTTAAAGCAGCCTGTAATAATTGAAACGGATAGCCCTGGCGCCCTTGAGAAAGCCCTGCGAATATATAACGGCAGGGCAGGGGTCGTTCACGGAAAAGGCAAAAACAGGGACAAGGGCATGGACAAGGATTTTGAATTGGTTACAGCGAAATACGGGGCCCTTGTCATGGAACCAGGTATTGTCAGGGAGATCTTAGTATAATTGGTATAATTGTAATAATTTATATAATTGGTATTACCGCATAATTGGCTATACCGGTACAATTGGCAATATCGGCATAATTGGCACTAACGCCATGACTGGCAAAACCGGTTAATGCAGTTTATGCGGTTAATTTATGTCGATTCTCCTGCCTTTCAGCCTTGAGGGCTCAAGTTTCATGGCAGTAATGGTCAGTATGCCGTCCTTGTATTCCGCGCTGGTTTGGTCCGTTTTTATTTCAACCGGCAAGGGGATTGTCCTGGAGAAGTTCCCATAATACCTTTCGCTGCGATATACGTTTTCATCCTTGAAATCACTTGTTTTCGTAAATTTCCCGGAAAGCCTTATGGAGTTTTCATCAACGAATATGTTGATATCTTCCTTTTTTATGCCTGGGACTTCCGCCTTGACAATCACTTCATTGTCAGTCTGGTATACATCCACCCTTGGCGTGTTTGCCATACCGAACAGCCTAAAGGGTGAACGGTCAAAAAAACCGGCTACATCCCTGGTGAAATTATCCATGTCGCGGAAAGGGTTCCATTCTACGAGACTCAAATCAATCACTCCTTGTTTGCCTCTTGTATTTTTATTTTTTATATTTTATACTTTCATGTGTTTTATTTTATATTTTTTATATTTCTTGCATATATTTCCTGCATATGCTAATGGTATATCCTAGTAAGTTATGAGCCTTGCATATTTTATTATGTATTATGTTTTTCAAAATATTCATGCGGAATGCTCGAATTGCAGCCTGCATTAGCTGGATTTTGCTTTTTAATGTTTGAATTATTCTAAAAAAAATGTATAATATAAATGTTTAAAGGGGGTATACATCCTGATGGATCCAAAAGAAAAAGCCCTGGTGAGGAAGTCGCAGCAAGGGGATATAGGAGCTTTTGAGCAATTGATTGGGGATTACCAAAAAAAGGTTTTTAATATAGCCCTGGGAATGATGAACAACCATGACGATGCTAGTGACATAGCACAGGAAGTTTTTATCAAGGTTTTCAAATCTATCGGCAGCTTCAAGCAACAATCGTCTTTTTCTACTTGGATTTACAGGATTACCGTTAATACATGTCTTGACGAGTTAAGAAAACGAAAAAACAGAAAAAATGTGATTTCGCTAAACCAGGCCGTACAACTTGAAGAC
>JAAZDH010000190.1 GCA_012512865.1 Clostridiaceae bacterium
GAATAACGGCAAGTACAAAGCAATCAACCCCGGGCAAATCGAAGATAATGTTTTTAACTTGATTGGTTCTGATTGGATGCTTATAACTGCGGGAACCAAGGATAATTTCAATACCATGACGGCAAGCTGGGGAGGCCTTGGTGTTTTATGGGAAGAAAACGTGTCTTTTTGCTTTGTAAGGCCCCAGAGATATACATACGAGTTCCTTGAGAAAAGTGATTATTACACCTTGTGCTTCTTTGACGAGTGGGGCAGGGAAGCACTCGAGTATTGCGGCACCCATTCGGGCAGGGAAGTTGATAAGGTGGCCGGGGCAAGGCTTACCCCCGCGGAGGATAACGGTGTAGTTTATTTTATTGAGGCACGGCTTGTATTAATATGCAGGAAAATATATTACCAGGATATAATGCCAGAGAATTTCCTGGACAAGGAGATTGAAAAGTTTTATTCGGATAAAGATTACCACCGCATGTATATTGGAAGGGTTGAAAAGTGCCTTTTAAAATGAGAGAGCAGATTGAACGAAAATCTTGATGTAACTGCAAATGAGAATTTTAATGCAATTTTCCAATTGCAATATTCTAATATTTTATTGAATAAGAAATCGCGTTATGTTAATATGGTAATTGAAAGGGAAGTTATTATGTACTTGTATCATGTACTTGCGGAAGGAAGGCACATCACTTAAAATCCGAAAATATAAAACATGCTTTTGTTCTTGTTAAGGCATGTTATCGACAGGAAGGGGTTTTGCTATGAGCTGCCTGGTACAATTAAGAGCCACTGCCATATCACGGTTGGGTTCGGCCAAGACTGTTAATGAAGATAATTTATACGTAAACGGCAGGTTCATGTATGAGCACGAAATTGACAATGTATGGATATCTATCGAAAATACAAGCGATTTTTATGTTTTTTCAGTTTCGGATTCAATGGATGTGTCGGATGCTGAAAGAGGAATACATATTTCTATTGTAAGAGAACTGAAAAAGTACCATGATAGAATGCTAAAAAATGATGAGAATTTAGCAGCAAGGACCCAGAAGTTTTATGAATGTATACGTGAAATATCAAACCTGCTTACCAGCATCTCCGTTAGCAAACCTGAAAACATGCATGCCCAATCTTCCTTTTCAGGATTGCTCATCCAAGGGAATAAGGCCTGCGTTGTAAATATGGGAAACAGCAAGGCATTTATTTTAAGCAACAGTAATATGAAACAGTTGACCGTTGACTGGGAGAAAACCGAAAGGCTTTTAAAGCTGGGTATTATAACCCAGGAACAAGCAAAAATATTATCAAACCGTTTTGGTATTCCGACAGAAGAATCCTATGGTGAAATCAGGAAATCAGATGAATTAACGATAAAGGAAGGGGACCTGTTCCTGCTTTGTACCGACGGCTTGACAGATACGGTGGAAAGCGAAACGATATACGAGATTCTTCTTTCGGACAAGGATACGGATGTTATTGCTAATAGGCTGCTAAAGGAAGCCTTCAACAATAACGTAAAAGATAGTATAACTGTATTGGTTATAAGGGTTGAGAAGGTCATACAGCAGGAACAGCGGGGTAAGGAGCCCAAGAAAACGAAGGCGGCCGCCGCCGGGCGTGTATACAAAAAAGCAAGGAAAAGACCGACCTCTCATGCCGGGGTTAACGCCAATGCAATGAAAAAACATGCTTCGGTAGCCATTTTTTGTATCATTGTCATAGCATTGGTACTTGCTACTATAAGACTGTTTGCAAACTTCCGCAGGAATGATGAGATTACGCAAGGTCCGCGAGTAACCAATGGAGAAGATTATTCTCCTACTTCCCCAGCAAGTGATGATACAAGCCCCGGAGATGAAGCTCCCGGTGAAAACGGCAAGGAGGCGGATGATGTCGGAGATGCGGGCGAACCCGGGACTGCAGGCGAAAGTACTCCAAGTGAAAGCACCGCAGGGAAAAAAGAAATTCCCGGCCTTCCAACCACCTACGAGGTGAAAAGGGGAGATACCCTGTATGGCATAAGCAGGGCTTTTTATGGTGACCCGGAAAAGTACAGGATTATCATGGAAGCGAACAATATAACCAACCCTGAATTAATACAAGTAGGGCAGGTACTGGTTATACCAAGTGTAGATGAATAAGAATAGATATATGGATAAAAAAAATGATTTGTCGGTAGGAAACTTGTATCAAAATAATCCTGGTTCAAAGATTGATTCCAGTTCCAACATGGGATTATCATGAAATATTCATGGCTAGTTTCATGAATGAAGGGCAAAAAGTATTACATGAAAAAAACATTCCACGGGTTATAAATTATTTCATGGGCTATTGATTAATTTTTGATTATTTGGTAATATTAAATATGTCAAAGTCAGTCAAGGTCAATAATATTATGGAGTGATTTAAATGGAATACAAGGATTACTATAAAACCTC
>JAAZDH010000191.1 GCA_012512865.1 Clostridiaceae bacterium
GGTTTTCCACCACCTCAAGGGCATGGGATGAAAAAAATACAGTTCCGCCATTATCGCAATGCTCCCTCATGATATCTTTCAACATCCTTGATGACTTGGGATCCAATCCGACCATGGGTTCATCCAGCACGAAAAGCCTTGGATTTGGCAGCAGCGCCGCGGATATAATCAGCTTTTGCTTCATTCCGTGGGAATAGGAACTTATTGGTTGCGCCAGTGCATCATATATTTCGAACCCCTTGGCGTATTTCTCCGTCCTTGCCTTGCGGATATGCAAATCAACATCGTACATGTTTGCTATAAAGTTGATGTAATCATTTCCAGTAATTCCATCAAAAATGGAAGAGTGGTCAGGTACATATGTAAATACCTTCTTTGCTTCCACCGGGTCATCGGCTATATTTATACCGTCCAGTATGATTTGGCCTACCGTGGGATTTAACATCCCGGTAATCATCTTGATCGTGGTTGTTTTACCCGCTCCATTGGGACCAATAAACCCGAAAATCTCCCCGCGCTCTACCTCAAGACTTATATTATCAACAGCTTTCTTTGAGTTTCCGTATATTTTTGTAACGTTAACAAGTTCAAGCAACTGGATTTCCTCCTTTTATACCCTGTTGGCCGATTTTAACACCAGTTGTACCTCTCCCTTTCCCATGCGAAGCTTGCGGGCTATCTCGCCTGTATCCATTCCTTCCCTGGAAAGCCGCAGCACTTCCGAGTACTTACCACCTGATGGAAAAAGCTCTTCTTCAAAGGCCCGCTCATCTTGCCTTTTCCCTTTTTTTAAATGCATCGAAAATGGCTTGTCTTTTCGGACTCCGCTCAAGCTGTTTAAAAGCTCTCTTGTTTCCTGGTTCAACCTGGCAATATCTGCTTCAATGCATTGCTTGGCGTCCTGTAATTCATTCTTCTTCTTTTCCATTTCTGCCATGATATAACCGGAAAGCTTGTTCAATTCTTCAATGATTAATTCTGCATCATTAATAACTTCTTTCAGCTGTCTTTCCCTCTCATCGGCCAATTTAACGTATGTTGACAGTTTTTTATTCTCATTTAATATTAATACTATGCAAATTATTGCAAATGCCAGGCCGGTTAATAACGTGAAGACGCTATAAGGATTCAAAGGATTCATCTTTTACCACTCGCTTTTTTATTATTTTTTGCTTTTTATGTTTTTGCTTTTTATGTTTTTGCTTTTTTTCTCTTTATGTTTTTATATTTTGGCTTTATGCTGTTGTATTTATCTTTTTTTTAACTGCTTTAACTTAGCGATTATGATCTTCACACCTTTACATCTATTGTTTCATTTCCCTTCTTTTTATTTCTTTTCTGCCTTGCATCCTCCCTGCCGGGCATGTTTTCCTTTTCTTTTAACGATACCTTGCCATGCCTGATATTTTCCCTGTGGTGCACCTGTTTCAAGTCCCTGTTTATCTCCTCTTTAAATTCCACGTAACCGTACTGCTGTGATATTGCTCCTTTTTGATGCACATCATTGCTTATCTTGGACACTTCGGACATCTTGGGTATGATGACTTGAAAATCCACCGGCTTTATGGACACATGCACCATCCTCCTTTCTTACGCTTGCAAACCTTTTTCCCCTTCAAATTCCAGTCCTCGTCCCGACCCTAATCATGTACCTCATCTCATAATGAATTTTTTACTCATCCCGATCATCAACTTAGGTTGCCTTAATCCCTGTCACAGTGTCATTAACCCCATCCCCGTGTCACGCCTGTATCACCCGTGTCATTAATCCCGTCCCCGTGTCACCGTGTCACCCCGTGTGAACCAAGCATCAGCCTCGTCACTCACCTTAACGGCATAATCTTTATGTCCATACCATCCCTGTGAAGAGTACAATAATGCAAGTCTTCCTTTACAACCAGTACTGCAGGACCGATGGTTATTTTCGTGCCGGGGTATATTATGCCTAAGCATTTTATAATACCATCTTTTTCCATGTTTAACTGTTCTTCAATTTCTTCAATTTCAGATGTCAACTGGTAATACTTGTTTATATAAGTCTGTTTTGTGTTCAAACTCCTTTCCAGCAATTCTTCTTTTTCCCACCCAAGCTTGCTGCTTTCTTTTAACTTCATTAGCATGTTGACAACCATCTCGGTCTTTTTTATATTTTTTTCAAGCATGCTTATTTCCTGTTTTATTTCCTTGTATGTTTCCCGCAGCTTCGGGTCCGTTCCAACGTCAATTTCAGTGGCAGTTGATAACAAGGAACCAATTGTTTTTGCAACAACTTCTTTTCCCACCTTGATGTTCCCACCAACCAAAAGGCCTTTCCTGCCCGTAAGCTCAAGTTTTCCCCCGCACTTGATATTGCTGTGCATTATAACTTCTGCTTTTATGTCTCCCTTTGCTTCAACATTGCTATGTTCAATATACCTTGCAACAACATTGCCTTCGCTTACTACCCGGGCCTTGCCGTTTCCCTGTATCCCCCTTCTTATCGTAATATCCCCGCCGGCTTTTATTAGTGCTGCCTCCACTACTCCCCATACTTCCAGGTTTCCGCGGACTTCAACCTTAAACCCTGATAATATATTCCCCTTGACAATCAGGTTCCCGATAAAACTAATATTTCCGGTTGAATTATCAATATCACCTGAAATTTCGTGGGAAGGGTACACGTTAATTTTCCCATTGCTATATATTACCTGCCCGTCTATTAATGCGGTTATCATGTTAGTTTCGGCACAATACTCTACATTTTTCCCTATTGGCAGCTTTACCTGCTTGCCTTCCTTGCAAGGCATCACTTCCCCTGTTACAGTTCTTCCATTCCTACCTGGCATGGGAGGTATTACCAGGCACAGTTCCTGGCCTTTTTCCACGTTTTCTATCAAGCCCAGGTTTCTGAAATCTACACTCCCATCCTCTAATATCACGGGCTTCCCGTCTTTTTTTATGTTAAAATAGAATTCCAACCTGCCATCGGTACCATCCACGGGATATGTTCCTTCTGCTACCAGTATTTCCTGGCCATGAATCTTTTTTTCTATAATATAATTTAAAATGTCTTCCTTTATTCCGTAAATTACATTTTTTTCTTTTAAAATACTCATTATTTCATGCAAAGAAGGTATTTCACCATCAGGGTTAGCACGGATAATCAAGTATGCTTTCATTTTATCAGGAGATATTCTAACATCAACATGTTTGGTAATGCCTTCCATAATTGTTCCCTGCCTTACTACGCTTGTAATTATATTGCCTTCTTATTCTTTCATGTACTTGGACAATTTTCCTCTCAATCTTAACACGGCCTTGGTATGTAACTGGGACACCCTTGATTCCGAAACGTTAAGTATTGCCCCGATTTCTTTCAATGTCAACTCCTCGTAATAATACAATGAAATAACCAGCTTTTCTTTTTCCGGTAGGCTGTCAATTGCCTCACCCAGGACGCTTTTCAGTTCAATTAATTCAAGGTGACTATCAGGCCTCTCGTCGCTTCTTTCCTCTATCAGGCCGGAATCCGGCTGGAAATTCTGCTCAAGGTATTCTTCCAATGAAACAAGGGAACTGAAATTAATATTGTTTAACAGCTTGTTGTATTCATCCAGGGGTATGCCCATATTATCTGCTACTTCCTTGTCAGTAGGAGTTCTCCCGTTCTTTACCTCCAACTCCGTGTACAGTCTTTCCAGCTCTTTACTCTTCTGCCTTAAAGACCTTGGTACCCAATCCAGTTCCCTTATACTGTCTATTATGGAACCACGTATTCGCAATGCGGCATAGGTTTCAAATTTTACTCCCTTGCCGATGTCAAACTTGTCTATGGCATCAATTAAACCAAACACTCCAAAACTAATAATATCGTCATATTCTATACTTGAGCCGAAATATATATTCATCCTGCCCGCAATATATTTTACAAGGTATAGGTATTCCTTGATTAGTCTTTCTCTTATCAAAGGGTCCCTTGTTTCGTAGTATTGTTTCCATATTTCGTTTTTTTCAACATCCGGAATCATTCTTGTCTTCTTCAATTTTAGAAAACCTCCGCATTGCCTTTATTTTTATATTTATACCAAAAAGCTTTATTCTTAATGTTATTATGCATTCTCTTTGCCGCCAACAGCTTCACAGGTGTCTTGCAAATTATTATCCTGCTTTTCCTTTTTTATGCTTTCATGTAATTTCTCAACATTGCTCCTTATAAACAAGCCAAGCATAAAAAACAGGACAAGGCTTATTATCATTCTTACGTATATTTCTCCCTGGCCGACTCCCCGGATGTAACTGGTTATACTAATAATAATCGCCATTAACAAGCTTAGCAAAAAAGGTAGTACTCTCATGTACTGCATTGTCCTGGTTCCCTCTCATATTTCCTTTATTCCAAATCCCAAGGTCTTAACAATTAACTTTCCGTCGCTTGAATAAAATTCTATGGTGCGCCCGTAATTTCCCCCCACATCTTCCGCAATAATTGGTATGCCCAGTTCCCACAGTCTTTCTCTTGCTGCAATGATATTCCTTTCTCCTATTCTCATTATATCGGTGGCATCATTAAATGTAAACATCTGGGCGCCACCTACCAGCTTTGCAACTATATTTTCTTTTGAGGCCCCGCTTTTCATCATTTTTTCCAGTAACTCCAATATAGCCGTATCTACAAATTTGCCCTTGTTTATATTAATCTTGTCATTCTTTATCTGCAGGCTTGAAGGAAGCATCACGTGTGCCAAGCCTATTGCTTTCGTTTCCCTGTCGTACAATGCAATTCCTATACATGAACCAAGGCCAAGTGTGGCAAGTATCCCAGGATGATCCAGCACCTCCAGTTCAGCCATCCCAATTTTAACGCTTCTGGTGCAACAATTGTCATTCATTTACTATCTACTCCTAATGCCTTCATTAGTATCTCAAAAGATTCTAAAGCAGGAACCAGTATAAAATGCCCTTTTATATCCGCGGTTCCTTCTGAAAACTTTGTTTCTATGTATAATACCACATCACTAACTTTGCCATATTCTATTGCAGGAACGCTTAGTATTGCTCCGGCCATATCTATGGCTATGCCTGGAACAGATGTCCTCACCCTTAAACCTGTTAAACTTGCCAGGGCTGAAAGGTATGATCCGGCCACTATATTTCCTACTTCTTTTATTACTGATATTTCAATATTTTTAAGTTCTCCAAGATCAACGCCGGTTACCCGGTTCATCATTAATATGTTATCAGCCAGTGCAAGGGCTGTTTTATATTCCATTATGAACAATATGTACCCGGGCAAATCTCCAAGTATTTTTATCAGGACTCCTGCCACCGGCTCTTCAGCACTTCCCATTAATTCGCTTACCTTGCTAAACACCATAATTTTCACTTTTGGAACATCCATTGTTATTTTTTTCTTTAAAAGCTTAGCCAGGGCGGTTGCCGCATTGCCTGCTCCAATGTTTCCCGTTTCTTTTAAGACATCCATGTAAAAATCATTGATTTTCATGCCAATCATCATCTCTTCCTATTATTCAATTCCCTATTGCTATTTCCTTGTCTTCAATTCATACCAACTCAATCCGGTTCAATTCATTCCAATTCAATTTAGTTCAGTTCAATTCAATCTAATTCAAAATCTAATAATATCAAATTCAATTCTTTATTATTTCTTCAACATTTAATAGTATAATCATTTTGTCATTGACCTTTCCCAATCCCAGGTAATACTTGCAGGTATTTTCATTTCCCAGGCCTGTTGCTTTTTCAATGTGATTCTTGTTAACTTGTACAACCTCATACACCCGGTCAACCTTTATTCCAACATTAATATCTTCCACGTTCGCTACCACTATCTTTGTTTCCTCGGTATCTTCCACGGTTTGAAAGCCCAGCTTGGCCCTTAAATCGAGTACCGGGACCACGTTCCCCCTTAAATTTATGACACCTTCCACGTAAAAAGGGGCTCCCGGCACCCTGGTCAGCGGTAAATTTTTTTCGATAATCGTTTCAATAAACTGGATATCTATTCCATATTCATCTTCTCCAAGGCTGAAACTTAATACATTAAGATCCTTGTCCCCGGTTTTAATGTTTTCCATGAAAAGCCACTCCTTTCTTTTCTTCCCTTCCTTTTTTCTTTTATTTCATTCCCTTTTTTCTATTTTTTACTAAGACAGGTTTTTACTAAGACATGGAACGGTTCCACGTCCTATTGCATTAAATAATTCAAATCGAGTATCAGGGCAACTTTTCCGTCTCCCAGGATTGTTGCGCCGGATATTGTTTTTACCCCGGCCAGGTACTTGCCTGCGTTTTTAATTACAATCTCCTGCTGTCCCAAAAGCTCATCCACCACGAAACCATACAATTTTTCCCCCTTGTTGACTATAACTATCGTTACACTCCCGGTTTCATCCGGCTTGCTATTCCCATGGGATATACCCAGCACCCTTACAAGCCTTATTACAGGTACCATCGTTTCACCCATCAATAGGATCTCCTTCTTTTGCACTTCTTTTATCTCACCTGGTTTTACTTTTACTATCTGTTTTACATTGCTTAGAGGGATGGCATATCTTTCTTCCCCAACACAAACAAGCAAGGCTTGTATCATTGCAAGAGTCAAGGGAAGCCGTATTATAAACCTTGCCCCGCTGCCTGCCCTTGTATTTATTTCAACGACGCCCCCCAGGGATTCAATCTTTGCCTTGACAGCATCCAATCCAACTCCCCTGCCGGACAAATCGCTTACCGTATCTGTTGTACTCATGCTTGGCAAGAATAATAGCTCCAATAATTGTTTTTCAGTTAAGCTGTTCAATTCTTCACGGATAATAACGCCCATTTCCACGGCCTTCTCTTTTACCTTTTCCAGGTTTATGCCTTGCCCATCATCTTCCACCTCGATAGCAACACTATTCCCATCCTGGTAAGCCTTCAATGATATATGCCCTTGCCTGGGTTTTCCCATGGATATGCGTTTTTGTGGTATCTCAATTCCATGGTCGATGGAGTTTCTTATAAGATGCACAAGAGGCTCGCCGATTTCATCAACTACTGTCCTGTCAAGTTCCGTATCTTCTCCTGACATTAATAGTTCAATTTCTTTTCCCAGGTTTTTCGATAAATCCCTCACCATCCTGGGAAACCTGTTAAATACTATCTCGATGGGCACCATCCTGATTTTCATCACTGCGTCATGCAAGCTCGAGATAATTCTTTCAAGGTGCTTGAAATGCTCATCCTTTACATGGTCCTTGTCATTAAAAACATCTTCCATTCTCGTCTTTTGAATTATCAATTCACCTACCAGGTTTAGCAAAGTATCCAACCTCTTAATATCAACCCTTATTGTCTTGGTAATTCTTGAATCTATCGCCTTGGATGATATAACATCACCGGGAGTGCTGGTATCTTTTCCGGGCAAATCAACCGCCATGCTGTTTTTGCCGGTTACATCCGGCCCTTCACCTTCTATTGCACTTTCTATTACTTCCAGTTCCACCTTTTCAACTTCAGCTATCCCGTATAAATCTTTTATGATATCATCCTTGCCTTTCCTGGTTACCGCTATTAAAGAAAATGCGAAATCGAATTTTTCATCTTCTATATCTTGAACACCAGGTTCGGATTTTATAATATCCGAATAAGCCTCCAAGGCCTTGAAAATTACAAAGGCCCTGGCTGCTTTTAATATACAGCCTTTATCCAGGGTGACCGTTATCTTGTAAACATTCATGCCCATTTCATGTGACTTTTTTATAGCACTCTTTACGTATATGTCCATCTGCATGATTTTCTTGGACGGGTCCGGTTCTTCATTACCCCTGTCGGCTTTTTCCTGCGCCGTTTCCACGTCAATATTCCGCAGGGCTTGCAGCAAGCCATTGTACTCGTTTAATCCCTCTTCTCCTGAATTGACGATATTTTTTAGGTAGTCCTCCAGTGCATCCAAGAACTGGAATAACAGGTTAACCAGTATTTCATCTACTGCCAATGCCCCATTTTTTACTTTATGCAATACATCTTCCATTGCATGGGTTAATCCTGACATTTTCCCGAATCCCATTGTTGCTGCCATACCTTTCAAAGTATGTGTTATCCTGAAAATCCTGTTCAGCAGCAGGGTATCTTCTTTATTTGCTTCCAGTTGCAAAAGCGATTGGTTCAGCTTTTGCAGGTTCTCCGTGGCTTCCTCTATAAAAATGCCCAGGTATTGGTTCGTATTCATTAATAAGTCTCACTCCTTTATTTAATTGTAAAACCTTGTATAATTATTACTCTCTAAAAAAAACATCCCACGCCATCTCACTTCAAAAAACATGGCAATCCTGCTTTTTATTTGCCTTTCGTTCCAAGCAGGTTTTTTGTTATTTTGTCAATATCAGCAACTTCAATATCGTCAGGGATTTCCTGCCCTGTTGTAATATAAGAAAGCGGTTTTTTTGCATAATATACCGTATTGAGTATAAGCCCCTGTGATGAAGCCTCATCCGCCTTGGTGAAGATTAACTTGTAATTATCAAGGAACCCGTAACTTTCAATTACTTCCATGGTGTGTTTTTTACTATTTGCCATACTTAATACAAGGTATACATCATCAACTCCCAATAAATTGATCATGTTCTTCAGCTCGGCATACTGTTTGGCATTCTTATGGTTCCTCCCGGCAGTATCTATTAATACCAGTTCCTTGTCTTTAAAGCTGTTAACCGCTTCCCTGGCATCGCTTGCCGAGTATACGACGGATAGTGGTATTTCCATTATATCCGCGTATGTTTTTAACTGCTCGGCTGCTGCAATTCTATACGTATCGTCGGTTATCAGCGCTATATCCATTTTATGGTTTATTTTGCAGCGAGCAGCAATTTTAGCAAGGGTGGTTGTTTTTCCTACTCCTGTTGGGCCTGTAAACATTACAACCGTTGGCTTTTTGTCTTTTACATGTATTGTTTCCGGGCTTTTGAAAATGCCCGTTATGTAGTTATAGAGTATTGATATGAAATCGTTGATACCAGCATCTTTTCCTGCTTTCTTGCCGGCATCTTCCACTATTGCCCGCGCAATTTCCTCGTCAACTTCATTTTTTACCAGGTTGTTGTAAAACAGCTCCATCATTGCAGTATACGAAGAGATACAGGATTTTCTCCTATTCAGCCCCGTGGTATACGAAGAATTCTGCATTTTCAGGTATATCCTCTTTAAAATCTCTTCCATGTTGTTAACCTTTGTTTGAATCTCGGAATCCATCTTCCTTGATTCATCCAGTGCTGCAAGTATTTCCACCATGGGCTTGGAAAAAATCCCAAACAGCCCCTTTTTTCTGATCTTCTTGGTATTAAGGATTAATGCATCGTCTCCCATTTCCACTTTGACTTTTAGCATGGCTTCTTGAAAATTGTTGCCCATGTAGCGTTTTACCTTCATTTTCAGACACTCACCATCCCGACGGACTGGATTTTTATGCCAGGATCCAATTCATTATAGGATAATACCACCAGGTCGGGCAAAACATGCTCCGTCAGCCTCTTGAAGTATAAACGAACAACCGGGGACGCCAATACTACCGGTTGTTGCCCGATTTCAATAAATTTTTGAACTTGCTTGGAAACATTTTTTATAATGTTTTCTCTTATACCGGGCTCCAAAACAAGGTAAGTCCCGGTTTCAGTTTTTTGGATGGAATCCATGATGGTTTTTTCCAGGTTCGGGTCAAGGGTAATAACCCTGGATTCCCCTTTACCAAGGTATTTTTTTGATATTGCCCTTCCCAGGGCTTGCCTGACATATTCGGTCAACATGTCCGTATCCCTTGTAACCGGTGTATAATCCGCCAGCGTTTCAAGGATGGTAATCATATCCCTTATGCTTACCCCTTCCCTTAAAAGATTGGCCATTACTTTTTGTATTTCCCCAACTGTTACTAATTTTGGAACCAACTCCTCCACCAAAACCGGGTGGCTTTGTTTTACATTATCCAGCAAGGATTGGACATCCTGCCTTCCTATGAGAAGGTGGGCATTCTGTTTGATAATCTCGGTAAGGTGGGTTGCGATGACCGACGGGGGGTCGACTACCGTATAACCCAGCATTTCCGCCCGTTCTGTTTCGTTTTCACCGATCCACATGGCCGGAAGACCAAAAGCCGGTTCCCTTGTCTTTATTCCCTCGATTTCTTCTTCCACGGTGCCCGGGTTTACTGCAAGAAAATGGTCCGTCATCAGTTCACCCCTTGCGGTTTCAACTCCCTTGATTTTTATAATATACTCGTTGGGATTAAGCTGTATATTATCCCTCAATCTTATAATTGGCACGATTATACCCATTTCAAGGGCCAGCTGCCTTCTTATCATAACGACCCTGTCCAGCAAATCTCCCCCCTGGTTGACATCTGCCATGGGAATTATTGCGTATCCAAATTCCAGCTCGATGGGATCGACTTGCAATAAAGGAATAACACTTTCCGGTTTTCTTATTTGGCTGGCTTCGATTTCCTTCACTTCTTCCGTTTCTTGTTTTATTGCTTCCTTCTTGTTCCTGGAAACTGCATATCCAACAAAAGTGAGTATTGCTGCCAGTAGAATGAAAGATACCCTGGCGAAAAAGAAGGAAAGCAACAAGCTCATCCCTGCTGCAATGTACATAATCCGCGGATTGTTGAAAACCTGTTTTATAACATCTTCACTCATATCCGATTCTGAAGCGGCCCTTGTTATAATAAAGCTTGTAGCTGTAGAAATCATAAGGGCTGGGATTTGGCATACAAGGCCCACTCCTATTGTAAGGATTGCATAGTTCTGCAGGGCACCCATAAAATCCTCTCCCCTCATGGCCATACCAATAATCAGGCCTCCCGCAATATTTAGTATTGTTATGATTATCCCGGCAATGGCATCGTTTTTTACAAATTTGCTTGCACCATCCATGGCACCGTAAAAATCCGCTTCCTTCTGTATTTTCTTTCTTCTTTCCTTTGCCTCATCTTCACTTATAAGGCCGGTGTTAAGGTCCGCATCTATAGCCATCTGTTTTCCAGGCATGGCATCCAGGGTAAATCTTGCAGCAACTTCTGCTATTCTTTCCGAACCTTTTGTCATAACCAGGAAATTAACAATCATTATTATGAGGAATATAATAAACCCGATCACGGGATTGTCCCTTGCCACGAACCTGCCAAAGCCGTTAATAACTTCTCCTGCCCTGCCCTCGGCCAGGATCAGCCTTGTTGTCGATACATTTAATGAAAGCCTGAACACCGTCATAACAACAAGCAAGGAGGGAAATATGGAAAGTTCAAGGGCGTCTTTTAAATGTATTGTATTTAAGAGTATTATTACTGATATTATGATATTTATTGTAAGAAAAATATCAAGTAAAAAAGCGGGTATCGGCAGTATAAATACGAGGGTAACCGCCACCAATATAACCGGCACAGAAATATCCCGAACTTTCATCAATGCTTTCCTCCTTCCCGTAGTCTTTCAATACCAGCTTATACATGTTTCTTCCTTTAAACCGTGCTTGTTTTTTCCTTTAACCTCTACTTGTTTCTTCCCTTCAACCCCCACTTGTTTCCTCTCCTCAGCCTGTAATTGTTGCCCCCTTTAAACTGTATATGTAGGCAAGGATCTCCGCCACCGCCTGGTAAAGCTCCGGCGGAATCGCCTGCCCGACATCAACCGTATTGTATATGGCCCTTGCAAGTTCTTTATTTTCAACTATTTCCACGTTATTCTTCATGGCTATCTCTTTTATCCTCAAGGCAAGGTAGTTCTGCCCCTTGGCCACTACAACAGGGGCATCGCAAATCTTGGGGTCATATTTTAATGCAACGGCATAATGAACAGGGTTTGTAATTACAACGTCGGCCTTGGGTACTTCATGAATCATTCTTTTTACGGACATCTGCCTTTGCCTTTGCCTTACCCTGGATTTTACCTCGGGATTGCCTTCAATTTGCTTATATTCTTCCTTTACTTCATGCTTTGTCATTCTCAACTCCCTTTCATACTCCCACCACTGGTAGCCATAATCCAATATCCCGAATAAAACCAGGACCAGGCACATTTTAACCGCGGTGCTTGTAATGGTGTTTATTATGTAAGCTCCCGACTCCCCTGCACCGATATGCATTAATTTCAGTATATTATTAGCTTCCCCCCTCAAGCCCAGGTATGCCGCATAAACTATAATAATCACCTTTACCAGGGCCTTGACAAGTTCGGTAAAGCCGCGCATTGAAAAAATCCGCTTGAAACCCTGTGCCGGGTTCAGCCTGCTTAGCTTTATTTTAACGGTCTCGGTTGTAAATACGAATCCAACTTGCATATATGCTATCGCAAGGCTTGCAAACAAAACAACAGCTATAACCAGGCCTGCTGTTTTCAAAAAAAACATTACTGCATCAATTAATAAAACCCGGGCATTATTAAGGTTGAATATATATTCCATGTCACCCATGTACCGGGAAAGCACTTTTTCGGTAAATGAGGCAACTTCACCGTATATTTGTTTCCCCAGCACCCTTATACATGAAAAAGCGAGCAATAGTGTAATGGCAGAGGACATTTCCCTGCTTGTAAAAACCTGGCCTCTCTTCCTGGCGTCCTCCCTTTTTTTAGGGGTGGCCTTTTCGGTCTTACTATCCTTATCCCCGGCAAATAATTGAAGATCAATTTCAACAATGTTGCCGTATCTTTCTTTTTCCATTGGCATTACCCTTTTGTCATTCCTTTTATAAAAAGTAGCATTTCATCACCAACTTCCGAGAATAAACCTGCCAGAAATTCAATAAGAACCGGGAGCGACACAAGCATGATCCCGATACCCAGCACTATTTTTAAAGGCATGCCCACTATAAACACGTTGAACTGGGGAATGGTCCTGGATATAATACCCAGGGCAACATCCGTGACCAGGACTGCCGCGGTTACCGGCGCAGCAATCCTGAACCCTATTATGAATATATTCCCAAGCAACCTGGTAATGTCGGCAGCCATACTATCCCTGAAAAAAACGCTTCCCGGGGGAATGCTTTCAAAACTGTAAAACAAGGATTTGATCAAGGCATGATGCCCCCTGAAAGCCAAAAAGGCAACCATGGCAATAATGAAGTAGAAATTTGCGGTAATTGGAACCTGGATATTGCTCAAGGGGTCTATAACATTTACAACTCCAAAACCCACCTTCATGTCGATAATCTGTCCTGCCATGTAAATAGCCGTAAACATGGCATAGGAAACAAATCCCAGCATCAATCCCGCAATTGATTCCTCGAAAAGAAGGAATAAATACCTGTACATGGAATCAGTCCCTGTCGGGACCCCGTTGTTGAAAACCGATTTATTCACCATATTGTACAGCACTGCTGCCAAAAACAATGAAAACCCTATTTTCGCAACGGCAGGCACATTTCTCCTGCCAAACAGGGGGGCGACGATTACAAACCCAATTATTCTTGTTAATACTGCAAGATAGCCATACAACTCGACTTCCAATCCTTCCAATTCCATGCTTTTCTCCCACTTTTAAGATTTAACAATCTTTTTTCAAGTTTTCCATTCTTCGCACGGGAAACAACTCATTTCGCGCTTGCCCAAGGCATTTATCTTATCAATGTCCTGCCGGTAATTTCACCTTTACTGGCACCTTTCACCTGAAATACTCGTTCATGTTTAAAAACAAATTTTTCGTAAACTCCATTAATTTAACAAGCATCCATGAGCCAAAAAGCAAAACCGATATTATTACGGCAATAATTTTAGGGACAAAGGACAAGGTTTGCTCGTGTATCTGGGTGGTTGCCTGAAATATGCTTACAGCAAGGCCTACCAGTAAACTTACTCCCAGTATTGGCGCTGACACGTATATTATGATTAAAAGGGCTTGTTGCGATACATTTAGCACTGTACCCATATCCATGTTTATCCCCCCTTCACCCAATTCCGGTTTCACCTTGCAAAACTCTTGATCATGGATTGCACTACGAGGTTCCAGCCGCCAACCATGATAAACAGGAGAATTTTAAAGGGCAGTGATATCATGACCGGCGGAAGCATCAGCATTCCCATCGACATCAGCGTACTTGCCACTACCATGTCGATCACCAGGAAAGGTATATATATAAAGAACCCCATTTTAAATGCTATTGTAAGCTCATTCATTAAAAATGCCGGCACTATTACAGTAATGGGCAATTTTTCCGGTTCTACAGGTGTCTCTATATTGCCCAGGTTGACAAACAATTCAAGGTCCTTTTCATCCCTTATTTGCGATAGCATGAATTTCTTAATTACCAGGGAGGACCTGTCAAGTGCAGTCTGCTGGCTGATTTCTTCCCTTTCCAACGGTTGTATTGCATTCTCATTTATATCAGCAAACACAGGACGCATTATAAAAAATGTTAAAAACAAGGCTAAGCCTATTATCACCTGGTTTGGCGGCATCTGCTGGGTTCCCAGGGCATTTCTCATAAATGAAAGTATGATAACTATCCTGGTAAATGCTGTCATCATTATAACAATTGAAGGTGCCAGGGCAAGTATTGTTATAATTATTAACAGTTGAATGCTTGATGACACCTCGGTTGAACCTTCGGCCGGTTCCAGGCCGAGCAGTCTAAAGGGAAATAATGATTCCGCGTATGTACTTGATGCATTGAACAGCACCACTGTTAAAACAATAGATAAGGCAAATATTATTCTTTTTGTTCTAATAATCCCTGCCTTATGTTTATTCTTTCTTGTCTCTATCATGGTTTTATCCATTCCATTCATATTCACCCCAGCTATATCCACCCCGGTCATATTAACCCCAGCCATATCAATCATATTCATCCCACTATTCTTCCTTCTATTCTTCCTCCCGTTCCTCCTGTTCTTTTTTATCTTTTTCGCTTCCCCTCAGCATGTTTTTTATCCTATCAATATTGTCCTTTAACAAATTATTAAAAATAAACCGGTTTGCTTCATTTTCTGAACTTTCAACATAATTGTTTATTTCCACGCGACAAATAAACTCAATGCCTTTTCCCGATGATGATACAAGTATAAATTCATCGCCAGCTTTGACAATGTGAAGGTGCTTGTCTTTTCCTAAGCTTATAGTATCAATTATACCCAGGTATTTTCCCCTTGTTATTCTTTCGGTCTTGCCTGCCATGTACCTGGTCGTCATATACGCAAGAAAAAGTATTGAAGAGAATATTAAAGCAATACCCAGCATGTATAAAATATCATTCATAATAGCATCCCCACTTGGAGTTTTATCAACCCAGGATTCTTCTGACCGCATCCACAACCCTGTCCGCCTGGAACGGCTTTACAATAAAATCTTTAGCACCGGCTTGTATGGACTCTATTACCATTGCCTGCTGCCCCATGGCCGAGCACATTATTATCTTTGCATCTGCATCCATTTTCTTTATATCTTTAACTGCCTGGATACCATCAACCTCGGGCATTGTTATGTCCATTATAACGAGGTCGGGTTGCATCTCCTTGTACTTTTCAATAGCTCGTGCACCGTTTTCTGCCTCTCCTATAATATGGTACCCGTTTCTTGTAAGGATATCTTTTATCATCATCCGCATAAACGCAGCATCATCAACTATTAATATTTTTTTATCCACCGCAATTTCCTCCCTTGCTATGTTTGTATTGCTATTTTGAATTTATTAAAACCTTTTTGACGGATGTACAATATCGGTTATTCTTACACCAAAATTATCATCTATTACGACAACTTCACCCCTGGCTATCTTTTTCCCGTTTACAAGAATATCCACGGTATCTCCTGCCAGTTTATCCAGCTCGATAATCGTTCCATATCCAAATCCTAGCACTTCTTTAACAAGTTTTTGAGTTTTTCCGAGCTCAACGGTTACTTCCAGGGGTATATCCACGATTAAGCTGATATCCTGTTTTTCGGTTGTCTTGCCGTCTTCTTCAAAAGGAAGAAAATGTGCCGGTTGTATGCTTACCTGCTCTTCATCTTTTTGAATCAAACCACGGTTCTTTTCTTGCCCGTTCCCGGGTTCACCCTTTATTTCCCTTCCGGGGCTTTTAGGTTTTTCAAAATATTCCATTTCATTATCACCTGCTAACTTTTCGTATTGATTGCCATGCAGGGTTTCAACCATTTCTTTCGCAAAATCAATCGGTATCAACTGCATAATCTCGCTATTAATATATCCTTCAACTACCATTTTGAATGCAATTTTTACCAGTGCGCCATATTTTTTGTAATCCTCGTAAGTATTTGATGTATCAAATTTTATAATGAACGACCTTGGAGGTGAGATCTCGATTCTCCTGTTAAACATGGTAGACATTGAAGTGGCAGCCGAACCTATCATCTGGTTCATGGCTTCGCTTATTGCGCTAAGGTGCATATCCGTCAACTCGCCTTCACTGGCAACCCCGCCCCCTCCCATCATTAAATCGGTTATTACTTTTACGTCTTCTTCTTTTAATATAAGAAGGTTAATTCCCTTAAGCCCCTTTGTATATTCCACTCTTACTGCAACATAAGGCAGAGGATGTTCCTTTGCTAATTTTTCCCACGTTGTTACACTTACTTTAGGCGTTGTTATAAGAACCTTATGCCCCAGTAAAGCAAACAAGGTTGTTGCAGACGTACCTATTGATATGTTGCCAATTTCACCTAAAGTATCGATTTCCTTCTCCGAAAGTTCCGGTTCGTTGCCTTGTCTTTCTTCATCATTCAAAACATTTCCGGTATTTAGTAAAGCATCTATTTCGGCTTGTGACAATGTGCTGTCCAAAGCTATTCATCCTCCTTTCCAATTATGGTTACAATTTTTACTGCCACCCTGTTTTTTCTTACACCAGGTTTCCCTTGAAACTTGCGCAGATTGCCGACCATTATATCCAGCTCTGAATTAACATCCGTATTAAGCGGTAATACATCGCCAACCTGCAATTCCACCAGGTCGCCTATTGTTATGCTTGTTTTTCCAAGAATAACCGTCAAGGTAAGCTTGGTTTTTTCCACCCCTGATGTAATGATTTCTTTTGTTCTGCTGTCAGTTGGCTTATCAGCGGAAGAAAACCAATACCTGGTGCTTAATTTTGATATTATAGGTTCAACCGTTATATATGGTACGCAAATATTCATCATTCCCTCTACGTTAGATATTTTTACATTAAATGTAATTAATGCTACTATTTCATTCGGTGAATATAACTGGGCAAACTGGGCACTTGTTTCAATTCTTTCCAACACCGGTTTAACCGGCATCACATCTTTCCATGGTTCCCTGATGATATTCAGCATTTGAACGATAATTCTTTCTACTATGGCAATTTCTATTTCTGTAAAATCCCGTTCTTTTTCACTTGCCATGCCCTTCCCGCCAAGTAAGCGGTCAATCAGGGCAAATGCAATGTCTGTAGATAATTCCAGTATTATACTGCCTTCCAGGGGCGAAAAATTTACAATTGACAATGTCACAGGGCCGGACAGCGAACTTACAAAATCGGTATAGGCAAGGGACTCTACTTCAACAACATCCACCTGGGTCAATGTTCTAAGGTATGCCGTAAAAAAATTGGTCAACAGCCTGGCGTAGTGTTCATAAATGCTTCTTAATGCTTTCAAATGTTCCTTTGAAAACTTTGTAGGCCTCCTGAAATCATGAGGCCTGATTCTTCTTTCATCCGCCGCCGTTTTAATTTCATGTAAGCTGTATTCTCCCCTGTCCAGGGCATTCAAGAGTTCATCAATTTCATGTTGTGATAAAATATCGCTCAATTTTTTATCCTCCCTTATTGATAAAACCAATCATAAAAAACTATTTCGTACACTATTTCGCCATAGGTCTTTTCATTGGAATTTAACAAGTCATTTATCATCTTTTTCAGTTCTTCCTTGGATTTTTGCTTAAAGTCGATTTCTTTCACCTGTTCCAAGGTCTTGTCCTGAAAATATGTTCCCATTAATTCCTTGATTTCACTGTCATAAAGAGCTATTTTCTCTTTACAATTTTTTATGCCCCTGACCTTTTCGAAATACACCAAGTCTATTCCCACGCGGATTACCGAAGTTTTTGAGCTGTTGTCATTTTTGAGGATAAAAAGCTGGCTTTCGTCAAATAATTTCTTATGCTCAATTTCATCATCGGAAGGCCTTCTTATTTCGTTTAATGCCCCTTGATTTGCCATTCTGGCATTATCTTGCAGAACTCCTTGAAAAATAAATATGTACCCTGCCAACATCGCTA
>JAAZDH010000192.1 GCA_012512865.1 Clostridiaceae bacterium
ATGGTCGCTTCGGCTACGTATTGTAATGTTTAATGCTGGCGAAAAAATCCTACCCGTCACACTCGCCATCCATGGCTCGGGTGACGGCTCGCCGCATCCATGCGGCGAATTACGGATTTTTTCTGGCCTTAAACATAACAATACGTATGCCTTGCTCCAATATTAGCCTCCGGAAGTCGTTTTGCCATATTATGCGTCATATAAATTAAATACACCCTTTAAAATGTGACACTACCCCCGTCCCTGTGTCATCTGGGTGTTGAAAAATAGGTATGCAAGTGTAATATATTGATGCAATGCACATTGTTATGATATAAGAGTTGATAATATAGGGTAGATTCTATATATGAGGGAATAAAATGTATAGCGGGGGATAATTGCAAGAACGCGAAAAACAGGCAAAGAAAGGCTGAACAAGGGGAAGAGAGGGGATTTACATGGTTGATGCAAGAAACCAGGGGAAACGGAATATTGACGCGGAAGATAATGGAAGAAACTGGGGTAAGGGTAAGGCAAGGGTTGGCGGAAAAGCAAAAACATTGGCGAATTACCTGTTGATTGTTGCAGGGTCTGTTATTACCGCCGCAGGCATTAATATTTTCCTGGCGCCTAATAGAATTGCTCCCGGCGGTGTTACAGGGATTGCCACGGTTGCATACCACGTAAGCGGCGGCAGGCTGCCGGTGGGACTGACAATGCTTGCCCTGAACGTACCGCTCTTCATTGTTGGAATGAAATTTATAGGGAAAAGGTTCATAATACGCACCTTGTTCGGCACGATACTCCTTTCCGCGATGGTGGATGCAACACGGCCCATGGCTGATTATATTGTTGAAGCATATTTTACCAGGCCGGAATATCCCTACTTTACCCAGGACATCCTGCTCTACTCGCTTTTTGGCGGCTTCCTCATGGGAACGGGCCTTGGGATGGTTTTCAGGGCGGGTGCAACTACGGGGGGAAGCGACCTGGCGGCGAAAATAATAAACAATTTTGCACCAACCTTTACCATTGGCCAGGTATTATTATTTATCGATGCACTTATAGTCATTATAGCCATTATCGTTTTTAAAAGCGTCATAATCGGGTTGTATGCCATGATAGCCATATTTATTTCCAGCAAAACGATTGATACCATACTTGAAGGGGTCAATTTTGTGAAGGCCGCATATATTATCTCCGACAAATCCGGGGAAATTTCCGGAAAGATCATGCGAGACATGGACAGGGGAGTGACTGCCCTGAAAGGTACCGGTATGTATACGGGCCGGGAGAGGGATGTTCTTCTATGCATCCTTCACAGGGCGCAAATTTCCCAGTTGAAACAAATAGTAAGGGAGATTGACCCAAGGGCATTTGTTATCCTTGCCGATGTGAGGGAGGTCTTGGGCGAGGGTTTTAGTGAGCACATTACGGAGCATTGATACGCATATCCGGGATGTATATTCAAGATGCATATCCAAGCAGTCCCGCACAGTTCCAAGCAACCCCATGATTGAGAGAAATGATTCTTGCCACATTTTTATTGGTATAGTATACTAAAGTGTGGAAAATGGTGTTTTAACAGTAATCTGAAAAATATAACCAAAGGCGGTGTTGTAATGGATAACAGCAATGTTGTACTGGACAAGCAAAAGCTGAAACAATTCAAGAAAATCGCAACTACTATAAGGAAGCATATAATAGAAGAGGTATACCATGCGGCATCCGGCCATCCCGGAGGTTCACTTTCCTGTACCGACATCCTGACGGTGCTGTACTTCCATGAAATGCGGGTTGATGTGCGTAATCCGCAATGGCCTGACAGGGATAGGTTTGTATTATCCAAGGGACATTGTGCGCCTGCCTTGTATGCCACACTGGCCGAGAAGGGATTTTTCCCCGCGGAGGAGCTTCCGAAATTCAGGAGCATAGATAGTTTCCTGCAGGGGCATCCCAGTATGAAAGACGTGCCGGGCGTGGACATGTCGACAGGCTCTCTCGGGCAGGGCTTTTCTGCTTCCGTTGGTATGGCCCTGGCTGGAAAGCTGGACAAGAAGGATTACAGGGTATACGTACTTCTTGGCGACGGCGAATTAGAGGAGGGCCAGGTATGGGAAGCATCAATGGCGGCTGCCCATTACAAGCTTGACAACCTCACGGCTTTCCTTGATCATAACGGGTTGCAAATAGACGGGAAGATAACCGATGTTATGTCTCCCGAACCGGTGGTTGAAAAGTTTGCGGCTTTTGGGTGGAATACCATTGTTATAAACGCCCATGATTATGAACAAATAATTGATGCGATAAGCAAGGCTAAAAATGTAAAAGGCAAGCCTACAATTATAATTGCAGAATCGATAAAAGGTAAGGGCGTGTCTTTCATGGAAAATGAAGCAGGCTGGCATGGCACTGCACCAAACAAGGAGCAGAGGGATATTGCCATAGCCGAATTGGATGCTTTCCTGGCGAAGTTGGAGGTGGAGTAACATGGCAGATAATAATACCGTGGTTAAGAAAATAGCTACAAGAGAGGCATATGGCAATGCATTGGCCGAATTTGGCGGAGATGAAAGGATAGTAGTCCTCGATGCCGACCTTTCAAAGTCAACAAAAACAGATACATTCAAGAAAAAGTATCCTGAAAGGTTTTTCAACATGGGAATAGCGGAAGCAAACATGATGTCGGTGGCTGCAGGTCTTGCAAGCTGCGGGAAAATCGTGTTTGCAAGTACTTTTGCCGTATTTGCAGCATTAAGGACTTGCGAACAAATAAGAAATTCCATAGGCTATCCAAGGTTGAATGTTAAAATAGGGGCAACCCACGCCGGTATATCAGTCGGGGAGGACGGTGCTTCCCACCAGGCGGTTGAAGATATAGGAGTAATCCGTTCCATACCAAACATGACGGTGATATGTCCTGCAGATGCGGTGGAAACAAGGCACGCGGTGAAAGCGGCCATTGAGCATGACGGTCCTGTATATTTAAGGCTTGGCCGGCTTGTAGTACCCGTATTATTTGATGAAAGCAATTACAAGTTCGAACTGGGGAAAGGAATTGTACTCAAGGAAGGTTCCGATGTTACGGTGATAGCTACGGGGCTGATGGTGCATGAAGCCGTGAAAGCCGGGGAAATGCTTGAAGCCGAAGGTATCAATTCAAGAATAATAGATATCCATACAATCAAGCCTATTGACAAGGAGCTGATAATAAAAGCAGCAAAAGAAACGGGAGCGATTGTAACGGCGGAGGAAGGCAACGTGTACGGCGGCCTGGGAAGCGCTGTTGCAGAGGTTGTGGCAGAGAATTATCCCGTGCCCGTGAAATATGTTGCCATAATGGACAGGTTCGGGAAATCAGGCAAACCGGCCCCCCTGATGAAGGAATATGGCCTTACCGCGGAAGATATTGTTGCAAAGGTAAAAGAAGCCATGAAAATGAAGAAATAGTCAGGAAATGAACCAGGGGATAAGAATAAACTTAGAGGTAAGAGTAAATTTAGAATAAATATAGAATAAATTAAAGCATATTTCCAGGTGCTTTATTGAATTTTGCGGTACCATGGCAGGAGTGCCGTAATGATTCAATAAAGCACTTTTATTAATACCTGGCTATGTATCAATTTATGCAATCAATGACCAGCTGTACCCCTAAAATAACCGGTGGCTGCATACCGGTTGTTGCATACAGGTGGTAGTATACACGTGATTGCATACCGGTGGTTGTATAGTGATATATCACAATAAAACATACAATTTAACAAAAAAAACACACCTTGTAATAATTTTATCATGATAAACTCAAACAAGAAATACTTTACTCGAAATGCAGCAGGAATTGCATTTTATGCAGCTATATGCAGCCATTCAAAAATTTTGGCATGGGAGGTTTTATTTTATGAAGTTTGAAAAGATTTCCGAGGATTTTATATATGATGTTAATAAAAGCCCAATCGGCAAAATTGCAGAAGGTCCCCGCTGTGTTCGCACAAATGACAACAAGTTGATATGCACCTTTTTTGCTCAAAGCACACATGGTATAAATGATTTTGAAGTTATGTATTCCATATCATATGATAATGGAGACACATGGACGGAAAGCAAAACCATATGGCCTGAACTGAGGAATTTATACTCCATAGCTTGTTCCATCAGTCGTTCAAGACAAGGGGAACTGTTTCTTTATGGTACCCGCACGCTGATAGAGCAACCCGGGGAACCAAACTGGTGTGAAGCAACCCAGGGGCTGAAGCAAAATGAACTTATTTATGCAAGGTCGAAAGACAACGGGAATACCTGGACGGAACCCGAGGTTATCCCGATGCCCATCCCGGGTTCGGCGGAAGCACCCGGTACAATGTGTATTTTAAGTAATGGGAGATGGATAGCTCCCTATTCACCGTATAACACTTTTGACACTAACCTGAAAGTGGAGAGAAATCAAGTTATAGTAATGTACAGTGATGACAGGGGAAGGACATGGAGCCATTCCTCCATGCTAAAATTTGATGATACAAATTCCAATGGTGCAGAAGCATGGGTGGTTGAACTTTCTGACGGAAGGCTGCTGGGGACAAGCTGGCACCTTAATCAGAATGACGGGAGTGATTACCCCAATGCCTTTGCCATATCAAGGGATTGCGGAGTAACCTGGTCCAGGACAATGTCGACAGGCATACAAGGGCAAGCAACTGCACTTGCCGCACTTGATAACGGGAAGGGGTTGTTTATATATAACCAGCGAAAGCATGGCCAAATTGGTGTTTGGATGGCACTGGTAAATCCAACCGAAACTGATTTTGGGATTGAAGCTAACGAGGTTATCTGGGCAGCGGAAAGGAAAACCAAAAGTGGCATGACTTCCGGCGGTCATTCCGAGTGGAGGGATTTTGCATTTGGGGAACCTTCAGTAATGGTCCTGGATAAAGATACGCTGCTGGTAACCTTATGGTGCATTCAGCCTTCCGGCAGCGGTATAAGGTATGTTAAGCTTAAAATGAATAACTAACCTAAACTAACCTGAATTAACCTGCATTCAATGTTAGAAATAAATATTTATTTACTTCTAGCTGTAAAATGAACTGGGCTGCCTTCTTTCAGGTTTTACCTGTAGGTTCCCAGTTCAAGCCCCTTTTCAACGAAATACTTGTAGGTTTCGTAGTGAACGGTATTGGGAATTGAATGGTCGCTGTGGAGGGCATAACCGTACTTACCCATCACTACCGGTATCTTGGATTCAAGTTCCTGCCTTACAACTTCCTTGTCATTTGTATACAAGACCCTTACATCTATTCCTCCCATGAAGGAGATAACATCACCATATTCCTTGTATAATTTAAGGAGGTCCATCCCTGATTTTATCTCGATTACCTGCAGGCAGTCCATGCCGGCTTCGATCAAGCCCGGCACAAGAGGCTCTATCATACCGCAGGAATGAACTATTACGGGCAGGTTATGTGCGTGCGCAAAGTCAAATGTTCTCCTGTGGCCTGGTTGAATTATTTCCTTGTACATAGCGGGCGAAATAAAGGGCCTGCCCTTGAACCCCATATCTTCATAAAACCATATGCCGTCCGGGTAACCTTCCTCGGAAAACAGTATTTCCTGTAGTTCAACCGTAAGGCGGCTGTATGTATCCACCATGTCAATGATCCAGCCCGGGTCCAGGGCCATGCCGATAAGCATGTACTCGTGGCCGCAAACCGGGTGTATCAATTCAAATACATTAAGGCCGGACCATACAAAAAAGCGGCCTTTTTCCTCTGCATGCTGTTTTGTTTTTCTGTATGCTTCAAAATTAATGCGTCTCCTGTCCGGCTTTAATAATGGTTTTATATGCTCTTCCCAGTCCTTGCGCTCCTTTACGAGAAAGTCCACGTGCTCCGGCGTTGAATCATGGAGTTTATGGCGGCGTAAAAGAGCGCCATTGCCATCCCTGGTCAGGATGGTTTCAACCGTCTCTTCAACAACTTCCGGGACGAAATCCAGGTCGGCAACCAGGTTAAAGGGGCCGCATTCATCCATATCGAAACCGAAATGGTCGGATAGATTTTCATCCTTCTTAATAAAGCCATCGGAAGCCCATTTTGCTCGTGTATCACCCCAAAAATGCTCGTACAGTCCTATACGGTCCACGGGTTTACGCTTTAGAACGTTGCTCATGCGTTCTTTACCGGTCATGCTTGACATAAAAAACCCTCCCATCACTTTATTATATTATATGGTATATTATATGGTGGCCGTCGTCTAGTTGCAAGTACGGGTTTCAGTTTTACCCGTTTTTATCCTATTGACTGTTAAAATATTTCATGGTAATATTTAATCACCAATAAGTGAATAAAATCTTCAGGGCTGGGTGAAATTCCCGACCGGCGGTGATGCGGGTTCCTTATGAAAGGAATGACAACCGCAAGCCCGCGAGCGAAAGCAGACCCGGTGAGATTCCGGGGCCGACAGTATAGTCTGGATGGGAGAAGATTTTATTGCCAGTGTCACAATGGCAATATGTAAATAAAGTATATAAAAATAGGCTAAAGCCCCTGGAGATTTATCCGGGGGTTTTTTTTGCCATGAGAGGTGGGGTAATTATGAAACTTGATGTAAACAAGATGGTAAAAATTGCTGTATTAGCTGCGTTGGGCATTGTATTAATGCTGGCGTTGAGGTTCCCGTTAATTCCCTCGGCACCGCACCTTGAATACGATCCTGCCGATATACCCATACTTATCGGCGGATTCATGTTTGGCCCGGTTGCAGGGCTTGTAATAACCGTTATTGTTTCATTCATCCAGGCTGTAACGGTAAGTGCACAAAGCGGCTGGATAGGATTCGTAATGCATATTATAGCCTCGGGTACCCTTGTTTTGGTGGCATCGCTTATATATAAAAAGGTGCGCACTCTTAAGGGCGCCATTATTTCCCTCGTTGCAGGGTCGCTGGCGATGATCTTGATAATGATACCTGCCAACCTGTACTTTGCCCCGAAATTCGGCATACCTTACGAGGTTGTAAAGGCAGGGCTGACAGTATCCGTAATACCGTTTAACATTATTAAAACCGTATTAACCTCGGTTTTGACAATGTTGATTTACAAGCCGCTTGGGAGGGCTTTCAAAAGGATCAACCTATAGGGCTTTAGCGGGGCTTTAAAGGGATTTACCCGAAGGCCTTTTAAAGAATTAACCTGAGGGGCTTCTAAAGGAATTAACCTGAAGGACTTTTAGAGAGGTAAACCTGTTGCGGTATTTTTAAGCTTTTGAAGGAACAGACCTGCAGGGGCTTCGAAAAGATTAGCCCGTAGCCCGGCTGGGGATGTGGACGGGGATGGGATGGAGCGGAATATAACACCCTCATTCCCATCTCCCCTTTTCCATGAAATATTTTGCCCGGGCTTCTGCCGATTCAACGATTGCAGCCTCGTATCCCATTATTTTGAGCAGTTTTATTGCATTTCTTGTGCCGGCTTTCCCCGGGTATAACTTGTAGTCAAATACTATATCATCATCCGTGATGTATTCCTGGAAATGATAATTATTATAATGATTCTTCAATATCGACGTTAGCTCAAGGTCATGGGTGGCGGCAATGATCAAGCAGTTGCTCCGGCTTAAAAATTTCAGCAGCTCGGATGAAGCCGCTATCCTTTCCACCGTGTTGGTTCCCCTCAGGACTTCATCGATTATGCAAAGGCAGGGGATGGTGGGATTTATGCTGTCAATTATTCGTTTTAAGGATTTTATTTCCACGATATAGTAGCTTTCCCCGCTCAATAAATTATCTTTTATGGCCATTGAAGTGAAAATCATAAAGAAGTATGAAGCATATTTTCTTGCAAGGCATGTATGTATGGTTTGCGCAAAAATTGCATTAATAGCTATGGTCTTGAGGAAAGTTGATTTTCCTGAGGCATTGGAGCCTGTTACCAGTATGTGTTTATCGATGCTGAGGGAATTTGCCACGGGATCTTGGAGAAGTGGGTGGTAAATGTCCTTGAAACTTAACCAGGGTCTTGGAACGGGTGAACCAGCCGGGCAAGTTGAACCAGTTGAACCTGTAGGTCCAATCAAACCATGTGAACCGGCATACCCGGCCGAACTAATTGAACCGGGGTATCCTGCCTTTGGATAACCGGGTTCGGTATTTAAACACGGCTTATTTAACATGTTGGTATTTCTTAATACAGGGGTTGAATAATACTGGAGACTTTTCCTGTAAGATGCAATGGAAATAAGGCTGTCTATCAAGCCCACGGTATTGAATATTTCAAGAAGGTTATTCTTGTATTTAAGTATAAGCTTGAACATGCTTTCATATGCTATCAGTTCTCCCAGCAGGACAACCTTTATGTATTCAAGGATGGGGTCTTCCGACCTGTAGAGGACAAGAAAGGACCTGCTTACAATTCCCTTAAGGTTTTTCAGCGAGTTTCTCAAGCTTTTGCAGTAAGTACTTATTTCCTTTATTTGAAGTCCTGCAATCTTGTCCGCGCAATTTATTAAATCCACGATGTAATTGAATGACGCCAGGTGGGATTCTATTTCGTACCTTTTCTTGTTAAAAACCGTCATGTTTGTTATGAAAAATCCTAAAACGGCAAGCATACCCAGGGATAAGTCGAACAGCAGCAAGAGAGGTGAAAGAAGGAAGCCGAGTGCAAGCAGTATGTACCGGGTTCCTTTATAGCTTGAATCTTCAAGGTCGTTTAAAAAATAATTCGTTATATCCACGTTTTCGATTTTACCCAGTTTTGCCAGTAAAAGCTGTACATCCATCCTTTGCTTTTCATTGTTACCGAAAAATTCGATAATCCTGTTTCGCTCCTCGAGAAGCGCACATTTGACAAGGGGTTTTCTAAGAAGATAGTACAGGCATTGCTCCCCTGCCGAGGAAAGGGTGTTGTTCAGCCTTTGGAAAACACTATCCATATCAAGGTCATTCCATGTAATATCATCAATAGTAAAGGAATCAGTACTGGAATCACTTTCATAGTCCGCAATATTTTTATAATATGACGAAACATTGCTATTTGTCTTGTTTTCGCTGAAATGCAAGGGATTTTTCCCCCAGCGGCTGCTGATTTTTTGGACCAGTTTTTTCCGGGCCTTTTTTTTCCTCGTATACCTGGCGATAATGATAGTAAATATTGCCAGGCTTGCCAGTGCTGCATATGCAATTGTGTTTATAGGTATGTCTGACATTTTTTCATGCTCCTTTTTTAGTATTCTTTTTAAAGCTATTGTATATAAAACCTTGCTATATTTAAACATTGCTATATTTTTAGCATATTTTTGTATCGCTTCATCTTGTTGTTATTCCGTCTTGTTGTTATTTCATCTTGTTATTCCAAGTTATTATTCCCTCTCGTTATCATCAAAGTCTTGCGGTTGTTCAAGCAGTCATTCATGCAGTCATTCGATTTGTTATTTATACTCATTGCTTTATTTTATCATTATGATATATTATAAGTATAAACAGGTGTATTTGCAGTTATATATGCAGTTCATAATCCGGTTCTTACTTTCCATATTATGTTATTATATATTATAAGTTAAATTCCTGCAAATAACTAGAATAAAAAAACCGGGGAACTTGGAGGAGAGAGCTTGGAGGATGCTGTAAGGCAGTACGGGTGAATTGTGAATTACAATTAATCGGTACAGCTAGGTAATTTAACTAAACAATACGACTGAATATATAAATAATGTGCCTGGAATTGTCAAATAATACAACTAAATGCATAAATAACAAGGGTATATTACAAATAACTGTAATTAACGTTAAAAAATAACAATAAAAACAAAATTTTAATATGATGTAAAATCTTTAAAAACAAATTATAATTATTAATATGTTGTCAGGGAGTAGATAGATAAGAGAAAAATTACATTTTTAAAATATACTGGCCGGCTGGATTAAAGAATAAGGAACTGGTTACATGAAACAGCTTTAAATTTTGTCTTGTTATGCCGGAATATTGTGTTTTGAGGTAGTTGCATGTATAGAAAGAAAATACTTATTATCGAGGATAGCGAATTAGTATCTGGCATGATAACAGACATATTAAAATCGGAAAATTACGATGTCATCGTGGCAAATAACGGGAAAGAAGGGTTGCTCAAAATTTCAGAGGAGGAGCCTGACCTCGTGCTGCTTGATGTAGTATTGCCGGAAATGAACGGCCTTGAGATTTGCAAATGCATAAGGACGGAGGAGGGAAACAACCTTTTGCCTATTATTGTTCTATCGTCACACGTTAATGAGGATTATAAGCTGAAAGCGCTGGAGCTTGGGGCTGATGATTATATCGTAAAGCCTTTCAACCCGAGGGAACTGGTGAGCAAGGTAAGGAACACCCTTTTGAGGATTGACAGGAACAGGTATGTCAACCCTCTTACCGGTTTGCCGGGAAACCTGGAAATACAGATGGAAATAAACCAGCGAATAGCAACGGGGAAAATATTTTCCCTGATTTATGCCTACCTGAATAATTTTAAAGCTTTTAACGATGTATATGGATTTGCATACGGTGACAGGGCCATAAAACTTACTGCGGATATAATATACGATAATGTACAGTTGCATGGAGTTCCCGGGGATTTCATAGGACACATCGGCGGAGACGATTTTATTATAATGACGGTGCCTGCATGTGTTGATAATATTTGTAATGGCATTATTAACGATTTTGATGCAAAAATAAGGGAACTATATAATGAAAATGACCTGAAGAACGGCTACATTATTGCAACCGACAGGAGGGGAAATAAAAGCACATACCCCATAATGACCATTTCCCTGGCGGTCATTTCAAATGAACACAGGGAATTTACCTCGTATGCCCACGTGTCGAAAGCTGCGGCGGAAGTCAAAAAGATTGTAAAACTAATACCGGGAAGCGCTTATTTCAAGGATCGCCGGGTAAGCTGAAAAAAGCGTGACACACGTGACACGGGGACGGGGGTGGTGTCATACAGTCTGTCGTCCCCATGTCACACAGCGTGACAATACCCCCGTCCCTATATCACACTATGTCTCATCATTCGTCGAGCGCATTTGGCGGAAGACCCATTGGCAATGACGCTGGGCGCTTGCAGGTGCTTTCAACAATGTAATGGCTATTGTTGCTCGATGCGTCAAAGAACCCAAGCATTACATCCAGCACATGGTAAGCCATGTCCCCGTTAGCCCTGTGGGAACGGCTTCCCGTAAGGGCATAGGCCATGTCGGCAAGCCCGATACCCCTGCTGTTTTCGGCAAAACCATGGGTAAGCGGTATTTCGCTCCATCCAGGTGAATCTTTTCTTTTTACATATACGGGCCCGCCAAAAGTGTTGGGATCAGGCACGCTGAGGGAGCCTTCCGTGCCGTATATCTCTATCCTGGGAAGCTGTGCCGCCCAAACATCGAAGCTCGTAATTATTGTGCCTATGGCACCGTTTTCGAAATCAATGATACCGGCGATATGGGTTGGGGTATCAACGGTAATCCTGGTACCATACTTCGGCTTGCTCGTTATTATCCTCTCGGGGAATGTAATCCTGGCCGAGCCTGTTACCCTCTTTATCGGGCCGATAAGGTTTACTAAAGCGGTAAGGTAATAAGGGCCCATGTCGAGCATCGGCCCGCCACCGACCTTGTAGTAAAACTCGGGGTCCGGGTGCCAGCTTTCATGCCCGTGGCATGTCATAAAGGCGGTTGCTCCGACAGGCTCTCCTATCCACCCGTCATCTATGAGTTTCCTGCAGGTTTGGATGCCTCCTCCCATGAATGTATCCGGGGCGCATCCTACAAGAAGCCCCTTTGATTTTGCCGTATCAAGTATGGCTTTTCCGTCTTCCCTGGTAACGGCAAGGGGTTTTTCGCTGTATACGCTCTTGCCGGCGTTAAGGGCAGCGAGGCTTACTTCCGCGTGGGCTTCCGGCGTGGTAAGATTCAAGACTATTTGGATTTCAGGGTCCGAGAGGAGTTCTTCCACGGTACATGCCCTGGGTATGCCAAACTCCCCGGCCCTGGCTTTTGCCCTTTCCATGTAGAGGTCGGAACATGCAACTATGTCAAGGATTTCAAGCAATTTGCCGTTCTTAAAATATATTCCGCTTATATTCCCGCAGCCGATCACTCCAACTTTAACCTTTTTCATAATCAGCATCTCCTTTCATCATTAAGTGATATACGCCATTATTTAACGCAAGCAATTCAAAGTAAATAATCCAAAGCAAATATTTTAAAACATTTTCTTGTCGCTTATGAAAATGCTTGCGTCAAGCTTAAGTTTCTCTGCAATGGTTTTGCCTTCAGCGGCCCACAGGAATCCCCTTCTCATGATTTCCAGGGCTTCCTTTATATCAAAGACATCCGCGTGATGGCCCAGGGAGCAGTAAAATACCCGTCCATGCCCCCATCTTTTCGTCCACACCACGGGCATATCAACGCAACCGTTTGAAGAGTGATACCAGTTTACAACGGGGAACCGCGTAGTTGCCAGGACTTCTACGGCAGGATCCACGTGCAAGTAATAATGCTCGCTTTTCACCTTGAAATCGTTAATGCCTTCCACGATAGGGCTCGAGCCTTTTTTAATATTTACC
>JAAZDH010000024.1 GCA_012512865.1 Clostridiaceae bacterium
GCTGGTTAACAAGTGATAGTGCATTATTTACTAAACTTGATATAAGGCAAATGAGGTTTATAAACTTCTATACCCTTAATAGTGATATTGTAGATGCTATCAGTATTTATAAACTATCAACTATTATGCCGACAGATGACAATATAACAGGTACAGAGGCAAGAGAACTTTCGGCCAAGATAGAAGACATAGAGCAAAAAATTATTAGCCTGCGGTCTAAACTAAAAAAGGAAACTCAGTTTAATCGCAAGATGGAACTGAATATTGAGATAAAGAGGTTGAAACAGAACAAAAATAAATTGCTTGGAGGAGATAAATTATGAAAATAACAACTTTAGACGGTAAGACACCTGACATAGCGAAAGAAAATATTAAAAAATTGAAACAGCTATTCCCAGAAGTCTTTACAGAGAGTAAGGTAGATTTTGAAAAGCTGAAACAGGTTTTAGGTGAATATGTGGAAGATAGCAATGAACGCTACAACTTTACTTGGAACGGTAAAGGACGAGCTTTGCGTTTATCTCAAACACCTTCACTGGGAACATTAAGGCCATGGAAAGAAGAAAGCAAAAACTGGGATACGACCCAGAACCTTTACATAGAAGGTGATAATCTCGAAGTATTGAAGCTTTTGCAAAAGAGCTACTATGGCAAGATTAAAATGATTTACATAGACCCGCCATACAATACGGGGAAAGATTTTGTTTATAAGGACGATTTTCATGATAACATTGAAAACTACAAAAGAATTACAGGACAAGTAGATGGCAATGGCAATCCGATAAGCACAAATACAGAAACCAGTGGTCGATATCATACTGACTGGCTTAATATGATGTATCCAAGACTAAGGCTTGCAAGAAATTTACTTAGAGACGATGGAGTTATTTTTATTAGTATTGATGATAATGAGGTAGCAAATTTAAAGAAAATTTGTGATGAAATATTTGGGGAAGATAATTTTACAGGAGAGATAATAAGAAAAACTAAGTCTATGACTGGAGATGAAGGTTCAGGCTTTAATTTGCAACATGATAACTAATTAATTTATGCAAAAAATAAAAATAATCTTATTCTAAATGGTGATGAAAAGGACTTTAGGAATTATGCTAATCCTGATAATGATCCTAATGGTGACTGGACTTCTGGGGACCCTAGTGCGAAGAGTGGTGGTGAATCAACTTATTTTGAGATAGTTAATCCGTATACAAACAAGGCGGATTTACCGCCAAAGGGAAGGTTCTGGGCATTTTCAAAAGATACCTTAAAAAAATATATTGAAAGTGGAAAAATAAAATTTAAAAAGGAATATGGAGATAACGAAAGGGGATTTATTTTTAAGAGATATAAAAGTGAATTAAAGAGTATATTTAATCCTGTTAATAGTTTATTTCCAGTCGAAAATGAATACATGAATCAGGTTGGTACAAAGGAAGTACAGCAAATTTTAGAAGGTGAATACTTCAGTAATCCAAAGCCAGTTCTCTTTATAAAGAAGTTAGTTCAATACGGAGTTTCTAATGACGATATAGTCCTTGACTTTTTCTCAGGCTCTGCTACTACAGCTCATGCTGTAATGCAACTTAACGCGGAAGACGGTGGAAATCGCAAGTTTATTATGGTGCAACTCCCAGAGCCAACTAATGAAAAGTCCGAAGCTTATAAGGCAGGTTATAAAAACATTTGTGAGATAGGCAAAGAGCGTATCCGCCGTGCAGGTGAAAAAATCAAAGAAGAAAATAAAGATAAAGAGAATATAGAAAACCTTGATATTGGCTTTAAGGTGTTTAAGCTTGACACCTCCAACATACGGAAATGGCAGCCGGACTATGATAATTTGGAGCAATCCTTACTTGATTATATAGA
>JAAZDH010000193.1 GCA_012512865.1 Clostridiaceae bacterium
ACCCCAAACACCATGTCAAAATCAAATCAAGAATATTTTATCACATAAATATGATTTTAGCATTTATTTTCTTCGCTATTTTTCCGTTTCAAAATTTAGAATACGGATGTGGTAAAACGACTTACACGGCTAATAACAAAGGAATGACACGGGGACGTGACATTACCCCCGTGTCCCCGTGTCACCCGTGTCACCCTGAGGTGGATGGCAGTTGTTGTTTACTTTTTTTTCCGATACCTATATAATTAATAAATGAACAGGAATTAAACAAAAACCAGTAGCTGGAGGTAAGAAACAAATGGTTTATGGTGATACCGTTTTGGTTACAGGTGCTTCCTCGGGTGTGGGAAAAAGTATTGCCCAAATGTTAATGGAAAACGGCTACAAGGTATACGGCACCACCCGGAAACCGGTTGAACCAGGCAGCCAAATTACATACGGTAAAAAAAATAAGAAAGGTTTTATTGAAATGGTTGCCCTGGATGTCAGGTCGGAAGATTCTGTTAAAAAAGCCGTGGAATACATAGTAAAAAAAGAAGGTAAAATTGATGTATTGATAAATAATGCAGGGATTGGGATAGCAGGCGCTGTTGAGGATACCGCCACTGAAGAAGCCTATGAGCAGTTTGACACTAATTTTTTCGGCGTGCTCAGGGTATGCCGCAGCGTTATCCCTATTATGAGAATGAGCAGGAATGGGCTTATTATAAATATAAGTTCTGTTGCGGGCTTAATATCCATTCCATTTCAATCGATGTACAGTGCAAGCAAGTATGCCCTGGAAGCTATTTCCGAGGCATTACGCATTGAATTGAAGCCTTTTGGTATTAACGTGGTTCTTGTTGAGCCTGGGGATATGAAAACAGGATTTACATGGAACAGGAAAATTGTCAAGGCTGCAAATAACGATTCCGCGTATAAAGAGCAATTTGCCAAGTCTTTAAATACCATGATAAAAGATGAAATGTCAGGTCCACCGCCTGATATTGTGGCAAATACTGTTATGAAACTGCTAAGAATCAAAAAGCCCCCGGTAAGGGTTGTAGTAGGCATAAAATATAAAATAATAGTGTTTTTGAAAAGGATATTGCCTGCAAGATTCGTGGAATATGTAGTTTCAAGTATTTATTAATAGTGGATTCATGCACAGAAAATTATATACGGTTATTCATGTGCAGGAATCCATGTATAGGACTCCATGTACAGGATTTCATGTACAGGAATTAATATTAAAGAATTAATGTATAGAATTCCTCGTACAGAATTCCATGCTTGGGATTCCAATGGATTCATGCACATATTTCGTGCTGGTTTAATGCCTATTGATTTTTTTCGGGCGCTTGCCAGGCATCATATACCGGCATTGTTTTTCAACTGGAGCACTTTCTTCTCAATTTCAGGCCTGCTTTCTTCCATTAGTTCCTTGTAAAATGACTCGTATTCATAGGTTATGTTTTCACCCTTCTCTATGCTCTTCACATAACTTTCCAGGAGCTTTAAGTCTCTTTCATAACAATGAAAGGAGTTGGCCCTGTGGGTATATGTTCCCATGCTTTTATTCAATTCATCTGCAACCTTTTTTTGCAGCATGATAAATGCAAACATATTCATAAACGTAGCTTTTGTAGCATCGTTACTGCGCATTAAAAACTTTGCATGCAATTTGTTGTTTCTTATAAAAAACTGGATGTGCTGCAAACATGCAGGGCTCGTATTGCCAGGCCTTGTATCTATCTTCCAATCCCTCACGTCAATAACGGCACGACGACTGTGGGGATTCCTTTTTAATTCATCCAGGATAAACGGCATTTGACTGAAAATCCTGTCATGGTATGTATAATCCCAGCCATGGCCAATTTTAAAATCAAGTATACCGTCAATAACTTCCTGCCTGTATTGCTCCAGGTCAGAATGCCCTCCAATGAACAACTTGCTTATCATTGGCTCCATGAGGGGTTGTTCCACGACAATGGTCATACTGCACTCTTTTTGCAATTGATTATAGTCAGGGCAATCAGAGATTTCCCCCTCGTAGTGCAAACCCAATAAAGCCTTGTGGTATCCCTCGGTTAAATTTTTCCCATAGACTATTATTTCCTTCATATTCCCATGTTCACTCCTACAAGCATATTACATATCTATAGCTTAATATGGCTATTGTTTAATATATCCATTTTTTACTTGCCACCTATTGCCTGTGTATTATCTAGGTCAAGTCCGGTTCCCGTTAATCCGTAAACTGTTTTTCAAATATCTTGATGCATATTTTAAGAGTTCTTCTTTCCTATTACTACCAGGGCTTTTAATAACACGGTCCAGCAGTTTTTCCAACACCTCTCCCACCTGTTTTCCTTCCTTAAATCCTAGCCTGATTATATCATCGCCGTTAACAGCCAAATCCCTTATACTCATACATTCGCCTTTATCTTTTGCTGCACGGTAAATATTTATTGCAGCGTCAATTCTTTTAATATCTTCCGCCAAGTATTCGCATTTTGCAAACCCTTTCAAGATGCAGTCATCATTGCCATCATGACTGTCTTTGCCATTTTTGTTATTACGGCAGCTTTTCATTTCAGCTTTCAAAATTGCTTCTTTTACCTTTAAAACATCAAGGAACGTTCCCTCGCCAATAACACTTACCAGTTTTTTTACAAGACCGGGAATAGGTTTAATATCCTTATGAATATTCTCCATGATGCTGCATATCCTCTTTATTTCAGCATTACTAAACCTCAAGTTATTCAAGATATGCAAAATATCATCCCTGCCCTTGTATCGGAGAAACACGGCCCATCTTAATACTGGGTCGTTTTCAATGTTTTCCAGCTTAAAAGCAACTTGCTGCATTGCTTCATGGGAATATTCCTCAAGCTCTGGGATAACAACCGGCAACATGCCTGTTTCTTTTAGAAGCAGGGTTTTAGAAGGATTGGGAGATACCAGTATCTTGGTCAATTCATCCCTTATCCTTTCCTTGCTGACTTTACGCAAAAGGTGCTTTTGCCTTTTTATTGACTCTATAACACCGGGCTCTGCTTCAAAACCCAGCTCTGCCATAAATCGTACAGCCCTTAACATTCTAAGGGCATCTTCCGAGAATCTTTTATCCGCATCACCCACCGTGCGTATAATCCTTGCCTTAATATCAGAAATCCCGTTAAAGAGATCAATAAAGCCACTGCCAGGATGGTATGCTATTGAATTTACCGTAAAATCCCTTCTTGCAACATCCTCTTTCATGGAAGGTACAAAATCTACTTTATCAGGCCGGCGGTTGTCTGAATATGCATCCTCTTTTCTATAAGTCGTAACTTCAATTTTTTTATTTCCTTCTAAAACCGCTACAGTCCCATATTTTAATCCTACATCCACAGTTTTACCAAAAATGGATTTGACCTGGCATGGCAAGGCATTCGTTGCCACATCCCAATCGTCAGGCTCAACACCCAGCAAAATATCCCTTACGCATCCTCCGATAATAACAGCCTCGAAGTAGTCATCATTTAGTTTTTTAATAACATATTTTACCTCTTCCGGTATCTTGGAATCAAATTCCTCCATTCTTTGCATATGTTCCTCGCACATATCACACCTTTCACCAAGGCAAAATGAACCAGGCCGGTACTGCAGGCGGTTCTGTGTCATATTATTACCCCGGCAAGACAGGGAACCATGGCATGCCCAATTCCCTGGCCTATTGTGCAAGTTCACTGCTGGCTTGAAAACATTGTCCTTTTCCTTCTAATGGATACACTTAGTATAATCCCTATGGAAATATAATTTGTTATCATGGCACTCCCTCCGGCACTGACAAAAGGAAGGGGAAGCCCGGTCACAGGTAGCAATCTTACGCACATTCCAATATTTTGAAGGAATTGGTAGGCCATCATCCCTGTTAAGCCTGTTACCAACAACGCTCCAAATATATCTCTTGAATTTATAGCTATATAAAAACACCTTATAATTATAAACAAGATTAATGCAATTATTAGCACCGAGCCTATAAACCCGAGTTCTTCTCCAATCACTGTAAATATCATGTCCGACTCCCTTACAGGCACTCCTCCTACATGGGGAGGCGTTTGGGTTTGTATTCCCTTATACAATCCGCTGCCATATATTCTTCCCGAACCAATGGCTATTTGCGCTCTTTCCAACTGGTAGCTTGCCCCTCCCGGATCATAGCCCGGAGAAATAAATTCCAGTATTCTTTTCTTCCTATCTTCATTTAAAGCAAAAAACCATATAAAAGGGGTTGTAAAAAGCAATGCTCCTGCTGCAATAAATAAGTGCTTGTATTTTACCCCGCTTATATAAATCATGATAAAAAGAGCCACAAAGAATACTATTGCCATACCGTAATCAGGTTGTTTTAATATCAGGCCAGCTACAAGCAGAAAGAAAACTATCAGCTTTATAATATTTTTTCCAACGTCCTGCTTTTCCTTGATTCTTTCCAGGAAACATGAAATGAGAATTACCATCGTGATTTTTGACAATTCTGCGGGCTGAAAAGAAATATTATAGCCTTTTACATGAATTATCAACCAGCTTTTACTGCCAACCTCCTTGTAACCATATCCTATGAATAGAACCAGCATGAGCAACCCAACAGAAGCCAGGTACATTAATAATGCTACTGATTTAAAACTATTGTAGTCAAGAAAGCTAATAACCAGTGACGCAATTACACCGATAATCAAACTAAGAATTTGAGTTTTCATTATGCTTTCTCTTCCGGACATGGTAAGCGTCGCACTATTTAAGACTATAAGCCCCGCAATTGAAAGCACAACCACGCTTATAAACAAGCTATAGTCAAATTGCCTGACATAATTAATACCCTTTATTTTTTCCACAAAATACATAGATAGCTCCTACTCTAGCTTTCCGAAGTTTCTTTTTCCCCTTCCGTCTTTTCACCGTCAGGTTTACCGTCCAGGGCATCCCCGGCCTTTTCTCCCGCTTCTTCTCCTGTTCCTTCTTCTACTTCATCTCCTGCTTTTTTTCCTGTCCCACCAATTGCTCCTTCTCCTGATTCTTCTCCTGCTCTTTCTGCTGCTTTTTCCCCTGCTCCTTCAACAACTGTCTCTTCCGGCTTTCCTGCTTCTACTGCTGCTTTTTCACCTGTTTCTTCTCCTGCTCCTTCCGGTGCTTCTTCCTCCACTCCTTCAGCTGTTGCTTCCCCCGCCTTTGTTTCCGATCTTGTTTCCGCGCTTTCTTCCTCCTCTTCCCTCTTCAATTCTTTTTATATTGCCCCGTAACTACTTGAACCCAATTCGTAAACTTCGCTTTCTTCCTTTGAATACCTGTATTTTCTCATTACAAAAATCAGGATGGTAAAAGCTATTGCAAAAACAATTGCAATCGCCTGGGAAATTCTATGGTTCCCCAGCATCAAGCTATCTGTTCTCAGGCTCTCTATACATGCCCTACCAATTCCATACAGGACCATATAAAGGAAAAAAACCTCTCCATTCACCTTTTTGCGTTTCCTATACCATAAAAGAAATAAAAAGACTCCCAAATCCCACAAGGATTCGTATAAAAATGTAGGATGCACCGGCTTTGCCGGGTCAACATATATCCCCATTTGTGACAATTTACTTGCACTTGCTGCCAGCTCATTCCTAATCGTATCGCTTGTCATTCCCCATGGCAGGCTTGTATTTGTACCATAAGCCTCCTGGTTTATAAAATTACCCCATCTTCCTATAGCTTGTGCCATGGGTACATAAGTTATTCCGAAATCAAACAAATGCAAAAAATTCAGCTTTTTAACCTTGGCAAAAATAAAGGCAGCAATAAGGCCGGCTATGATCCCGCCGTAAATCGCCAGGCCTCCTTTTCGAGTATCCAGAATCTGGATCAGGTTATCCTTGAATTCATCCCAACTAAATATAACATAATAAAGACGTGAGCCAATTATC
>JAAZDH010000004.1 GCA_012512865.1 Clostridiaceae bacterium
GGTCAAGGCGGAAGACCTGGGTTGGGATGCGGGGCTGTTGAAAATAGTGAGAGCATTGCCGTCAGACTACTTGAACTACTATTATTACCGGGAAAGCAAATTAGAGCAGCTTATTAAAGAAGAAAAATCAAGGGGAGAGGTTTGCAAGGATATTGAAAAGGAGCTGTTAACGTTATACAAGGACCCCGACTTGAGGGAAAAGCCGGCCGCCCTTGACAAGAGGGGAGGAGCCCTGTACTCGGAAGCGGCACTATCACTTATTAGTGCCATCTATAATGACAAGGATGAGATCCACGTGGTCAATACCAGGAATAATGGTGCGCTGGATTTCATGGGTTATAACGATGTAGTAGAGATCGGGTGCCGTGTAAACAAGGACGGGGTTACTCCAATTCCGCTGAAATCCTTTGACAACGAGCATATCAAGGAACTCATGAGAACTGTTAAGGCATACGAGAAGCATGCGGCTGCGGCAGGCCTGAAGGGGGATTATGCGGAAGCCCTCAGAGCCTTAATGATTCATCCGCTGGTGGGAGATTATACTAAAGCCAAGAGTGCATTGGATGAAATGATGGAAGCCCACAGGGAATTCCTCCCGCAGTTTAAGTAATAAATAATAGCAGATGTATTAAAAACCAGGGGCTAACATGGATGAGCTAATCGATTATTCGAGGAAAGTATTCGAGGAAAGCGTAGCGTCCTGGTAAAGATAAGTATCCCAATGAACTGCTTTGTGTCACAACCCTGCGGTGATTAACGGTTGCGACCATAAATAATGCTATGCTATAATTATTTAACGTAATTAACTTTTTTTACTTGTTTTACTTGTAATTATTTATTTTATTTTGCTTATAATTGATTATTATACTTTATTACCGTATTACCGTAAGTTAATTGATTAATTTGCTTATTCTGCCAGGGTTGCTTAAACTGCTGCCTGGCCCTATCTCGGAGTGAAAGGAAAGGACGAATGGAGGGTAAAATAGATAATAACAAAATAATAAAAAATAAGGCTGCAATAGAAAATAAAGCTGCAGCAGGAGATAAAGCTGCAACGGAAGATAAGGCTATGACAAGAGCGAAGGCCATAAGAAATTTTTGCATTATTGCCCATATAGACCATGGTAAATCAACCCTTGCCGACAGGTTGATAGAGATGACAGGTTTGCTAACGGAAAGGGAGATGCAGGACCAGGTCCTGGATAGCATGGATATTGAAAGGGAAAGGGGCATAACCATAAAGGCAAGGGCTGTAAGGATGGTTTACAAGGATGACAGGGGAGACGAGTATATTTTCAACCTTATTGATACTCCCGGCCATGTAGATTTTAACTACGAGGTGTCAAGGAGCCTTGCCGCGTGTGAAGGCGCCCTGCTGGTTATTGACGCTGTGCAGGGGATAGAGGCCCAAACGCTGGCCAATGCGTATCTTGCCCTTGAACACAACCTTGAGATCGTTCCCGTCATTAACAAGATAGATTTGCCCAATGCGCAGCCTGGGCATGTGAAAAAGGAAATTGAAGATATTATTGGGCTTGATGCCGGCGATGCGCCCATGATTTCAGCCAAGAACCGCATAAACGTGGAAGAAGTGCTGGAGTGCATTGTAAATAAAATACCCCACCCGGAAGGCAACGTGGACATGCCCCTGAGGGCATTGATATTTGACTCGTATTATGACAATTATAAAGGGGTTATTGCGTTTGTGAGGATTAAAGAAGGCAAGCTCATGCGGGGGGACCATATTAAAATGATGAACACGGGAAAAGAATTCCTGGTAACCGAGGTGGGATACATGCTTCCCAATACCCTGGTGCAATGTGAAGGGCTTTTTGCAGGGGAAGTGGGGTATATAGCTGCAAGTATTAAGAATGTAAGGGATGCAAGGGTTGGAGATACGATTACCCTGGCCGGCAACCCTGCGGCAAAGCCCCTGCCGGGATATAAAAAAGTTAACTCCATGGTGTTTTTCGGGATATACCCTGCGGACGGGGCAAGGTTTGCAGACTTGAAAGATGCCTTGGAAAAACTGCAGTTGAATGATGCTGCCTTGACCTTTGAACAGGAAACGTCCGCAGCGCTGGGGACAGGTTTCAGGTGCGGTTTTCTCGGCCTTTTGCACATGGAAATCATCCAGGAAAGGCTGGAAAGGGAATATGACCTTGACCTGGTTACCACTGCGCCCAGCGTTGTGTACAGGATAACAAGGAAAGACGGGAGCACGATTTATATTGACAACCCCACCAATATGCCGCCTGTTACCGAGATTGAGAAGATGGAAGAGCCAATTGTAAATGCATCAATCATGACACCGCAGGAATACGTGGGAAATATCATGGAGCTTTCCCAGGAAAGGCGCGGAGTTCTTAAAAGCATGGAATACCCGGATGAAAGCAGGGTAATCATGCATTATGAAATGCCCTTAAACGAAATCATTTATGATTTTTTTGACGCCCTCAAATCAAGGTCAAGGGGTTATGCTTCCCTTGATTACGAGTTGGCAGGATACAAGGAATCGGAACTGGTAAAACTTGATATTGCCTTGAACGGGGAAATAGTAGACGCTCTTTCTTTTATAGTGCACAAGGATAAGGTATATCCAAGAGCCCGCAGGATAGCCGAAAAACTGAAGGAATCCATACCGAGGCACCAGTTTGAAATAGCCATCCAGGCGTGCGTTGGCGGGAAAATAATTGCAAGGGAAACGGTAAAGGCCTACAGGAAGGATGTGCTGGCAAAGTGTTACGGGGGCGATATTACCAGGAAGAAGAAGCTCCTGGAAAAGCAAAAGGAAGGAAAGAAACGGATGAGGAAGGTGGGGTCCGTCCAAATCCCCCAGGAGGCTTTCATGAGCGTGCTGAAACTGGATACCTAGGATTATATATTCATTTTCCTTTTTGCAAGTCCAAGTGCCGTTATTGTGATTTTAATTCGTATGTTTCCAAGGAATACTTGATTCCTGGATATTGCAGCGCCTTGGTTAAAGAAATGGATTATTATAAGAGCAGGGCGGGGCGTGGCTATGAAATAGCATCAATATACTTGGGCGGGGGCACACCGTCCCTCCTGGAACCAGGATACATTTCCATGATAATGGATGAATGCCGCAAGGCATTTAGTATATCAAGCGATGCCGAAATAACAATAGAGGCCAATCCCGGTACTTTATCATTAGAAAAGCTTAAAAAGTACAAGGAATGCGGTATAAACAGGTTGAGCATTGGATTGCAGGCATGGCAGGACAGGCACTTGTCAAGCCTGGGCAGGATTCATACTTCAGGGGATTTTGAGGAAAACTTGCTGGCAGCCAGGGAGGCGGGTTTTATTAATATTAGCGTGGATTTGATTTTCGGTTTTCCGGGCCAATCCCTGGAAGACTGGGAGGAAACGCTGGAAAGGGTTACAAACCATGGTGTTGAGCACTTGTCATGCTACAGCCTGAAGATTGAAGAGGGAACGGCGTTGTACGATGATGTTAAAAAGGGCAGGGTGAAGGCTGTTGATGATGAGCTTGACAGGGACATGTACCACCTGGCGGTAAAAAAACTCCGGGACAAGGGGTTTATCCATTATGAGATATCCAATTTTTCAAAACCCGGGTTTGAAAGCAGGCATAACATGAATTACTGGCTCGCAGGGGAGTACATCGGCCTGGGGGCGGGCACCCATTCATATTTTCAAGGCAAGAGGTATAACAACGCAGAAAAACCCGGGGATTATATGCGCCGAATATCCAGGGAAGAAGTTCTCTTTGAAAACGTCCAGGTAATTTCTGAAAAGGATAAAATCTCGGAGTACATTATGCTTGGGCTCAGGCTCACCAGGGGGATAGACCCGGAGGATTTTAAAAGGAAATTCAAGGCTGGGTTGCCGGAGCTGTATGGCAATAGCATAGACATGCTGGTAGAAAAAGGATTGCTGTGCTTTTCAGAAGGAAGACTTAAATTAACTGAACAAGGATTGGACTTGGCAAACCTCGTATTTGTCGAATTTATATAGCTAAAAAACTCTTGACAAACGGGGGGAAGGATGTTATCTTAAGTATAGGATTAGCACTCGCTGTCAATGAGTGCTAACAAAAAGGGAGTGTTAATGATGTTAATAGATGATAGGAAAAAGTTAATATTAAAAGCTATCATCGATAGCTACATTGACACTGCAGAACCTGTAGGCTCAAGGACTATTGCCCGTAAGCACGGGATTGGGCTTAGTTCCGCAACCATCAGGAATGAGATGTCCGACCTTGAGGAAAGGGGATTTCTTGAGCAGCCGCATACATCTTCGGGAAGAATCCCGTCCGACAAGGGATATAGATTTTATGTGGACCAGTTGATGTCTAAGAAAGAATTGACGCCGCGTGAGATACAACAGATAAAGGAAGCCCTGAAAATGAGGATCGGTGAGTTGGGCCAGTTAATAAGCCAGGTTTCTGCAGTTGTGTCAGATATTACAAAATACACTTCCATGGCAATGACTCCGCAGATGAACAAAAGCGTGCTGAAATCCGTGCAAGTGCTGCCGGTGGATTTTGATAAAATGCTGGTAATAGTTATAACAAATGCGGGTGTGGTAAAAAACAGCCTGGTAAGAGCACCAGTCATACCATCCCCCGATTCTTTGCAGAAGCTTTCCAGCATGCTGAGTCTCAACCTTGGCGGTGTAATGCTGGATAATATAAATATAGATGATTTAATACAAAAAATGAAAACAGAAACAAACTTGGATAATGAAACTGCAATTTGTATAGCCAACGGTATCAGCGATTGCTTGTGCCAGGTTTTCGCATCCGATGTATACCTTGAAGGGACTTCGAATATTTTTAATTTCCCGGAGTTCCGCAGTGTACCTAAGGCGAAGCAGTTTTTTGACATCTTGAATACAAAGAAAATCCTGTGTGCCATGATGCGCATGAGCGTTGAAAATGGAGGTATAAAGGTAAGGATAGGGACAGAGAATGAAATCAAGGAAATAAAGGATTACAGCGTGGTTACCACGACATATGTGTTAAATGACCAGATAATGGGCTCGATTGGAGTAATAGGTCCTACAAGAATGGAGTATGCAAAAGTAATAGCATCTTTAAATTATATAAGGAAAGCGATAAGCAAGGAACTTATGCAAATAATGGAACTCGGCCCGGGTGGGCCCAGGTGACTTATTAATGTTGAACATGTTTTTCTAAATAAAGTGTTGTTTTTTTAGGAAAACACGCCCTTGCAAGGGACGTATTTTTTTAAGGCGGCAAGGGTGGCAAGCGGCGGCTGGAGGAAAGTACGAAGCAGGCAAAGCAACCGGGGCGAACCATGATGAAAATATGAAAGGGGAGAAAATAATAAGTAAAGTGGATAGATATAAATGCAAAGAAGGCAATCGGAATAATGAAAACAATGAATTTTACGAAAACAAGGGAAATAGTGATAACAAGAGGAATGGAGAAAACAAGGTGAATAGCGAAAACAAGAGGAGTGGAGAAAACAAGGAAAATAGTGAAGGCAAAGGGCAGGAAGCCGCCAATGCGGTTTCAAACACCGGGGAAAACGAAGCAATGGAATTGATTGATGAAATGGGGCAGCAAGAAAAAGTGCAAAAAGAAAAAGAGCAACAAGTAATAGAGCAACAAGAAACAGAAATAGAAATAGAGGGATTAAGGGTACAGCTCCAGGAAGCAAGGGCAAAGTGCGATGAGTATTTTAACATGCTTCAGAGGGTTGCTGCCGAGTTTGATAATTACAAGAAGAGAACACAAAGGGAAAAGGAAACTTACAGGAAAGAAATAACCTGTGAAATTGTGGCTTCGTTCATACCTGTGCTGGACAACCTGGAAAGGGCCCTCAATGCTGTTGTGCCTGGGTGCGATGCCAACTCCATCCGGGAAGGGATAGAGCTTGTATACAGCCAATTTTGCGAAATACTGGGTAGCTTGGGCGTAGAGCCTATCAAGTGTGTCGGGGAGAAATTTGACCCAAACCTGCATGATGCAGTCATGCATATAAACGATGAAGCATATGGTGAGAATGTGGTGGTTGAGGAGCTGAGAAAGGGCTATATGGTAGAGGACAGGGTAATAAGACACAGCATGGTCAAGGTAGCAAATTAACAAAATATAAATTGATGAATGAGATATGAAAACAGGAGGTAGAAGTTTATGGGAAAAGTGATAGGAATAGATTTAGGCACTACGAATTCATGTGTAGCGGTAATGGAAGGCGGCGAACCGGTTGTTATTCCTAATGCGGAAGGCAGCCGCACAACCCCGTCGGTAGTTGCTTTTTCAAAGTCGGGAGAAAGGCTGGTAGGCCAGATAGCCAAGAGACAAGCGATAACTAATCCTGACAGGACTATAGTATCCATAAAAAGGGACATGGGTACAAATAGAAGAGTCAGGATTGATGATAGAGAATACACACCGCCGGAAATATCCGCAATGATACTGCAGAAATTGAAAGCGGACGCGGAAAGTTACCTGGGTGAACCCGTAACACAAGCGGTGATAACCGTTCCCGCTTATTTCAGCGATTCGCAAAGGCAGGCTACAAAAGACGCGGGGAAAATTGCAGGGCTTGAAGTCCTGAGAATAATAAATGAGCCGACAGCTGCTTCATTGGCTTACGGCCTGGATAAGCAGCATGACCAGAAAATAATGGTTTATGACCTGGGCGGGGGGACATTTGATGTATCTATACTGGAAATAGGAGACGGAGTGTTTGAAGTTCTTGCCACCAGCGGTAATAACAGGCTGGGAGGGGATGACTTCGACCAGAGGATTATTGATTGGCTTGCGGAAAACTTCAAGCGGGAGCATGGAATTGACTTGAGAAATGACAAGATGGCGCTGCAGCGTTTGAAAGAAGCAGCCGAGAAGGCAAAAATAGAGCTTTCCAGTGTTACGAGCACAAATATCAACCTTCCTTTTATAACAGCAGATGCGAGCGGACCGAAACATCTTGACATGACATTAACACGTGCCAAGTTTGAGGAACTCATCGCGGACTTGATTGAAAAGACGATGGAACCTACAAGGCAAGCGCTGGCGGATGCAGGGCTTACCCCTGATAAAATAGACAAGGTGCTGCTGGTGGGAGGTTCCACGCGGGTACCGATAGTGCAGGAGACTATAAAGAAATACATGGGCAAGGAGCCCTTCAAGGGCATAAATCCCGATGAGTGCGTGGCCATTGGAGCTGCAATACAGGCAGGGGTCCTGGCCGGCGATATCAAGGATTTGCTTTTGCTGGATGTTACACCGCTGTCCCTTGGCATAGAAACGCTTGGAGGGGTGTTTACAAAGCTGATTGAAAGGAACACAACGATTCCCACCAAGAAGAGCCAGATATTCACAACTGCCGCCGATGGTCAAACAAGCGTCGAAATCCACGTTTTACAAGGGGAGCGTGAAATGGCGGCATACAACAAGACCCTTGGACGGTTCCAGCTCACAGGGATACCCCCTGCACCGAGAGGCGTGCCGCAAATCGAGGTAACCTTCGACATAGACGCCAACGGTATTGTGAATGTTTCCGCCAAGGATTTGGGGACAGAAAAAGAGCAAAAGGTTACCATTACCGCGTCCAGCAACCTTTCCAAGGAAGAGATTGACAGGGCTGTCAAGGAAGCTGAACGTTATGCCGCGGAGGACAAGAAGAGAAGGGAAGAGGCAGAAGTACGAAACGAGGCGGATTCCTTTGTATACCAGTCCGAGAAAACCTTGAAGGAACTGGGTGATAAGCTTGGCAGCGAGGAAAAGGCGAGGATAGAAGCCGAAATATCCAAGGTCAGGGAAGCGTTGAAAGGTTCGGATATAGATGCAATAAAGAGAGCAACAGAAGGATTGAAACAAGCATTTTACGATGTTGCAGGGAAGATATACCAGCAGCAGGGAGCGCAGGGACCGCAGGGAGCGGGATCCGGCGGCCCCGGAGACGGGCAGGAGAACGGCCCCGGCCCTGGCGGTGGTGCAACAGGACAGGATGATAATGTTTATGATGCCGACTACAAGGTGGTAGACGAAGATGAAGAGGAGAAGAAGTAAAGAAGCAAGACAGGCGGAAGATAGATGAAAGAAGCAAGATGCAGGAAATGAGATGCAGGAAGAATGAGATGCCCGGATGGGCGCCTGCGATTGGCATCCAAGGACAACACTTGGTATCCAGGTGCAGCACCAGGTACCCAGGGTCAATAAGGGTCAATACATGATATCCAGGAATAATGTGCAAAAAGGAAGCAATAGCAAAATGACGGCAAGGGCGGCAAGTTACCGCCCTTGCGGATTTTTTAACGGGAAGGTATTTTTATGAGAGGATTTCTTAATATTATAAACAAGCAACTTGTAAATAATTACCATTGCATAAAGTTTTACCAGGGAGCCCATGAGTTTATTATGGCGAGTATTATATAAGCATGTTATATTTTTTATTCCTGTAATTGTAATAATACTTGCTAATGTGCTATAATAACTTGGGCAACCGAAAGGTGACAAGGAGATGGTTGAATGGCAAGCAAGAAGGACTATTATGAAGTACTTGGCGTGGACAGGAATGCATCCGACGAAGAAATAAAAAAGGCATACAGGAGGCTTGCAAAAAAGTATCACCCTGATGTTAATCCTGATGACAAGGATGCTGAAATGAAGTTTAAAGAAGTAAACGAGGCATATGAAGTGCTTAGTGACACTGATAAAAGGGCAAAATATGACAGGTTTGGGCACTCGGCATTTGAGCAGGGCGGGTTTAACGGTGGGTTTGGAGGATTTGGCGATATAGGATTTGAAGGATTCGGAGATATTTTTGAGAGCTTTTTTGAGAGTGCCTTTGGCGGCAGCCCGGGTTTTGGCGGGAGGACATCAAGGAGCAGGACAGGACCTCAAAGAGGGGCGGATTTAAAACACCGTCTTGAAATTACTTTTGAAGAAGCAGCTTTCGGAACCGAGAAAGAGATCCTTATAAATAGGACGGAGGAATGCAGCTCCTGTAACGGGACGGGTGCCAGCAAGGGTACGGGATTTGAAACCTGCAAGCACTGCAACGGGACAGGACAGGTACAAATCAGTCAAAGCACGATTTTCGGGCATTTTGTCAATATTAAAACATGCGATGTCTGCAGGGGGGAAGGCAAGGTAATTACTTCACCCTGCGACAAGTGCGGGGGCGGCGGAAGAATAAGAAAAAGCGTAAAAATCAAGGTGTCTGTGCCTGCAGGAATTGACAACGGGCAGACAATTTCATTAAGGCGTGAAGGAGAATCAGGTCTTCGGGGAGGACCCCCTGGAGATTTGTACATTGAGATAAGGGTTAAACCCCATCCTATATTTACACGAAAAGGTTATGACATATATTGCGAAATTCCTGTAACTTTCGTACAAAGCGCCCTTGGAGGAGAAATCGAGGTTCCTACGCTGGAAGGAAAAATCAAGCATAATATACCCGAGGGTACCCAGACAGGTACGGTTTTCAAGCTAAAAGGAAAAGGAATTCCTCACTTGAGGGGGGCAGGAAAGGGAGATTTACTGTTCAAGGTAAATATCGAGGTGCCAAGGAAGCTCAATGACAGGCAGAAGGAGCTCTTGAGGGAATTTGCCGCTATCAGCGGTGATGAATTGTACGAGGGCAGGAGGACATTTTTTAATAAAATGAAGGATGCCCTGGGATTGTAATGGAATAGCGGCCGTGGAGCCATGATGGAATAATAACCAACCTGGGGATGTTTCCCTATCCCACCAGGCAGGAAAGGACGGGGATAAGGTCAGGATGTCGAGATTTTTCATAACTTGCAAGGATATTGTTACTCCAGGAAGCATAACGATTACGGGTGATGGTGTAAATCATATAAAAAATGTCCTGAGGCACAAGAAAGGAGATATACTGGTTTTATGCGATGGTAACGGCACTGATTACAGGGTGAGCATTGAAAGCTTGGAAAAAGGGCAAGTTGTAACGAGAATAATGGACGTATCAAGAAATACCATGGAACCTCCCGTTGAGGTAACTCTTTTTCAAGGAATTCCTAAAAGCGATAAAATGGATTATATAATTCAAAAAACGGTGGAGCTCGGTATAAAAAGAATAGTACCCGTAATAACGGAAAGGACTGTTTTCAGGCCGGTTCGCAAGGATGTCATGGAGAAGAAAAAGGAAAGATGGCAAAGAATATCCCTCGAAGCCGCGAAACAGTGTAACAGGGGGATAATACCGGAAGTGGAGACACCGTTGGGTTTCAAGGAAAGCTTAAAATATTTTGATTGTTTTGATCTTGTCCTTGTGCCTTACGAAGAAGAAAAACAAAGATCCATAGGTGCATTTATAAAAGAACTGAAACAAGGCAAAATAAATACTAATAGAAATGGGGCAGGCATAAGGAGCGCAGCCATATTAATAGGACCGGAAGGTGGGTTCTCGGAAGAGGAGGCCGCCCTGGCGGCAAAATCCGGGGGGATTCTTGTTAGCCTGGGACCGAGGATATTAAGAACCGAGACGGCAGGATTGGTGGTGCTGGCAATCCTGATGTACGAGCTAGGTGACATGGGGTAAAAAATTCAAAATAAGCTTTAATTTCGGCAAAATTATGATATAATACTTATCGTTCAATACATAGCAAGGAGTATACATATGGCAAGAAGCATGACAGGATTTGGCAGGGGAAAGGTACAGGAAGAGGGTAAATTATGCTCTGTCGAAATAAGGACCGTAAATCACAGGTATAGCGATATATCAATAAAAATGCCCAGGCAGGTATCTTTCCTGGAGGAAAAGGTAAGGGATGTCGTCAGCAAGGCGCTGTCGAGGGGAAAAGCCGATATATTTATTGCATACGAGAACTACGGCGATGACAGGAAGGATGTGCTGGTTAACAAGGCGTTGGCAAGGGCGTATATCGAGGCGGCCGGAACGCTGAGGGACAAGTTTGGCTTGATGGATGATATTACAGTTTCCATCGTGGCAAGGTTTCCTGACGTCATAAAGGTACAAGATGCAGAAGAGAATGAAGACGATGTATGGAACTTTGTGAAAAAAGCGCTGGATATGGCTATTGAGAATCTTGTTAAAATGAGGGAGGAAGAAGGCCGGAAACTGGAAGGGGATATTCTTTCAAAGACGGAATATATAGAGGATAGGCTAAAGCAAATAGAAACCAGGGCGCCTGGAGTAATCAAGGAATACAGGATAAAGCTGGAAAACAGGATTAAAGAGCTTACGGAGCAGAAACTGGCGGATGAAAACAGGATTTCCATGGAAGTGGCGTTATTTGCCGACAGGTGCAGCATCGACGAGGAAATCGTCAGGCTTAAAAGCCATATTGAACAGGTGAGGGAAACCATCAGGTCGAAAGAGCCGGTTGGGAGGAAACTTGATTTCCTGGTCCAGGAAATGATAAGGGAGGCAAATACGATTGGTTCTAAGGCAAACGACCTGGCAATAGTAAAGGAAATACTGGAGATTAAGTGTGAAGTTGAAAAAATGAGGGAGCAAATTCAGAATATCGAGTGATAAATGCTTTGTTATTAGTATTAAGTGAGAATAGAGAAAACGGAAGTCGAGAAAGCATTGAATGATAAGTGCCGGGGAATAGATATTGAGAGATGGTTATTGAAAAATTAAAAAATGGAGAAATAAGTTTTACGTGATAAATATTGAGAAATAATTATTGAGTAATAAGCATTGAGAGGTAAACTTTGAGAGATAAATTTTGGGATATGGAGGTTTTTTTTATGAAGTTTATAAATATCGGTTTTGGGAATATAGTTTCTGCCAACAGGCTTGTTGCCATTGTAAGCCCTGAGTCCGCACCAATAAAAAGGATAATACAGGAAGCAAGGGACAGGGGCATGTTGATTGATGCCACGTACGGAAGAAGGACAAGGGCTGTAATCATAACAGATAGCGATCATGTCATCCTTTCGGCCGTTCAACCGGAAACCGTTGCACACAGGCTCAGCAGCAAGTACCAGGGCGATATAGGCATCGAGGATAGCGAGTTGCCCGAAGAATAAAAAAGCTATGGTGGAGATCCCGGCGGTTGAAAGGAATTTTAATGGATGAAAAGAATTTTCCGCTGAAAGAAAGGTAAAACTATTGAAGAATTGTCATTTGCCTGTTACAGGCAACAGGAAGTAACGTAGTAACAGGCATTATTTACAGGTATTCTTGACTTGTGTAAAAATATATAGAAAAATATATAAATATATTAAACTAATGTATTAATATATTAACATTAAAGGTCGAGTAGAAGTAATATATTAACATTAAAAGTCGAGGAGCAGTGTACAATTGACATGGAAGAGGGGAAAAAGGGCGGCTTATTAATAGTTGTTTCAGGCCCGGCGGGTACAGGTAAAGGAACTGTTATCAGGGCTTTGCTTAAAAAAAACAGCGGTATCAAGGTATTGCCTTCCGTTACCACGAGAAATCCAAGGAAAGGCGAGAAGGAAGGTATCCACTATTATTTTAAAACCAGGGAAGAATTCGAGCGCATGATAGAGAATAATGAATTTGTTGAATGGGTCGATTATTGTGAGAACTATTATGGTACTCCCGCGAAACAACTGGAGGAATCCTTGGAATCAGGAATTGATATTATCATGGAAAAGGAAGTGGAGGGAGCTATAAAAATTAAGGAACGGTACCCGGACAGCGTTTTGATCTTTTTGCTGCCGCCTTCCTTCTATGAGCTGAAAAGAAGGATAATGAGCAGGGGTGCGGAGGATACCCCGGTGATTGATAAAAGGCTCAGGCGCGCATCCGAGGAAATAAATTACGCGGGCAGGTATGATTATGTCGTCACAAATAAGCGCGTGGAGGATGCCGCAGATAATATAAACTGCATAATAAAGGCGGAAAAACTTAAAGCATTCAGAAACATTGACATTTTAAAAGAAATTTCATTATAGGTTTAGGAGGGCTGTTACTTATGATTTTTCCTTCAATAGATGAATTAATGAAGAATGTTGATAGCAAGTATACTCTTGCAATGGTTGTGGCAAAAAGGGCCCGTCAGCTGGTTGACGGTGCTGCGAAGCTTGCAGGGAGTAATTCCGACAAGCTTGTTACGACGGCAATACATGAAGTATACGAGGGAAAGATTATATATGTGCGCACAAGGGATGAAATAAAACAGGTGAATGAGCCTATGAATGAGGCTGTAGGTGATAATGTGAAAGGTACCGGGGATGATGCGGCGAATACACAGCAAATGGCGCAGTGAATGATGCGGCATATACACGGTGAATGACACGCGGAGCGGCGCAGTGAACGACGTATTGGATGACAGGGTGAATGCCGGGCCGGGGGTAATGGTACGGTAAATAACGCGGTGTAATAGATGAAGTTCATGATGAAATAATAAAAATAACAAGGGAAAGGAAGGCTTTAAGCGAAAATGGAAGTAAACAAGACCATGGATAAAATAGTTGCATTGGCTAAAAACAGGGGGTTTATTTTTGCAGGTTCCGAGATATACGGGGGATTGGCCAATACTTGGGATTACGGCCCTTTAGGCGTGGAATTGAAAAATAATGTCAAGGCGGCATGGTGGAAAAAATTCGTACAGGAATGCCCGCACAATGTGGGCGTGGACTGTGCCATATTGATGAATCCGCAGGTGTGGGTTGCGTCGGGGCACGTGGCCGGTTTTAACGACCCGTTGATTGATTGCAAGGCATGCAAGTCACGTTTTAGAGCGGACAAGATGATAAACGATTGGAATAAAAGCAAGGCTATCGACCTGGCCGTGGATGGATGGGATAACCAAAAACTCATGGATTATATAAACGAGAACAAGGTGAGCTGCCCCGACTGTGGTTCTTTTAATTTTACGGAGATAAGAAAGTTCAACATGATGTTCAAGACATACCAGGGGGTAATCGAGGATTCAAAGGCGGAAGTTTATTTAAGGCCTGAAACCGCCCAGGGCATTTTTGTCAACTTTAAGAACGTGCTTAGAACAACGAGGAGGAAACTTCCCTTTGGCATAGGGCAGGTTGGAAAGGCTTTCAGGAATGAAATTACCCCGGGGAATTTTACTTTCAGGACAAGGGAATTTGAACAGATGGAGCTGGAGTTTTTTTGCGAGCCCGGAACAAGCCTTGAATGGTTCAAGTACTGGAAGGATTTTTGCTATAATTGGCTTTTGAGCCTTGGAATCAAGCCGGGTAACCTGAGGATGCGGGACCATTCAAAGGAGGAACTGGCGTTTTACAGCAATGCTACCACGGACATAGAATATAATTTTCCCTTTGGCTGGGGAGAACTATGGGGAATAGCGGACAGGACGGATTATGACCTGAAGCGGCACATGGAGTATTCAGGGGAGGATTTCTCCTATTTTGACCCGATAAAGAATGAGAAGTATGTGCCTTATTGCGTTGAACCGTCCCTGGGTACCGACAGGGTTACGCTGGCATTCCTGTGCGATGCATATGATGAAGAGGAGCTTGATGATGGAAGCGTTAGAACGGTCTTGCGCTTTCACCCGGCAATAGCACCGGTTAAAATAGCAGTCCTGCCCCTTTCAAAGAAGCTGGAAGAAGGGGCATACAAGGTTTACGAGATGTTGATAAAGAAATACGTGTGCGAGTACGATGAGACGGGCAGCATTGGAAAACGGTACAGGCGCCAGGATGAAATAGGCACTCCTTTTTGTGTAACCTTTGATTTCGACTCGTTAGAGGATGACAGCGTTACCATAAGGGAGAGGGATTCCATGCAGCAGGTGAGGGTGAAGATAAACGAGCTGTTCGAATATTTTGAAGGCAAGTTCGGCTTTTAAATTAATATTCAAAATTTATATACAGATAAAATGTAGGTAATAACCAGGTATTGAAATCTTATTATGGAGGTAGAAGCTATGAAAAAGTACGTATATTTATTTCATGAAGGAAACGCAAAAATGAGGGATTTACTGGGAGGAAAGGGCGCAAACCTTGCTGAAATGACCTCGATAGGATTACCGGTTCCAAGAGGGTTTACCATTACCACGGAGGCTTGCACGCGTTATTATAATGATGGAAAGGTTATAGCGAAGGATATTAA
>JAAZDH010000194.1 GCA_012512865.1 Clostridiaceae bacterium
ATATAATATTTCTGATGAATTGTTACAACGTGTAGGTGTTTGTAAAAGTAACTTTCACACTTCTCATTTCCTATGATTTGCTAAACTTATTTCCGTTGCCTATAAATTTGGGGTGGAATTTACTTTTTCAAATGAGGCATCCGTACTTTGCAATTATCAAAGTGAAATTCAGGTTTACAATGAAAAGGTGTTGTGATATAATACATTCCATGTGAAATACTGGTGGTCCGCTGTAGAGATGCATCATGCATCCTATATGAACATCATGGAAGGAAGGAGGGCAAGGTAATGGATTTAATTAAGGCAATAGAACAGGAGCAGGTAAGGACGGACCTTGAAAAGTTTAATATCGGGGATTACGTGAGAGTCCACTTGAAAATAAAAGAAGGCAACAGGGAAAGGATTCAAGTTTTTGAAGGGACTGTTATTGCAAGAAGAGGCTCCGGTATAAAGGAAACATTTACGGTACGAAAGGTATCGTACGGTGTTGGCGTGGAGAGAGTTTTGCCAATGCATTCTCCCAAGATTCAAAAAATTGAGATTGTAAGAAAAGGCAAGGTAAGAAGAGCCAAGCTTTATTACCTGCGTGAAAGAATAGGCAAGGCTGCCAGGATTAAAGAGAAGCTTCAGAGCAAGGCTGCCGGTAGAGTTACCGAGGAAGAGACAGCCGCAAAGCCGAAAGAACAAGCAGGAAACGAAAATGAATAATAATTAAAATTACAAGCATAAAAGGGATTACAAATCCCTTTTCATGCTTAATTCAGCGTTTTTTACGGGAACCGGCCTATGCATGAAAAGAGAAAAAAATCAAGAAGCTTAATGGAATTTTTAAAGTGGATTGAAACCCTTGTTTTTGCGATAGTCATAGCTCTGCTTATAAGGGCTTTTGTCGTGGAACCGGTTATAGTCAACGGGGTGTCCATGGAAGATACTCTTTTTGATGGACAAAGGCTTATTATATATAAGTTGGGCTATTTTTTTCACCCGCCGGAAAGGGGAGACATAGTAGTTTTACAATACAGGAAAGGGATTGTTAAAGATATACCTTTTTTAAAAAATTTTGATTTTTTAAACAGGATTCTTCCTTCAGTAATTGAAATTGATTATATTAAGAGAATAATTGCAGTGCCCGGGGACAAAATAGATATAAGGGACGGGTATGTTTATGTCAATGATAATAAGCTCGAAGAAGAGTATGTCAAGGGAGAAACTTACAAACAGCTGATGGATTTCCCGCAGGTAGTCCCTGAAAACAGTGTATTTGTAATGGGAGATAACAGGCAAAACAGCCGTGACAGCCGTATTATTGGATTTATAGAGTTAAACCGGATTAAAGGAAAGGCAATTCTAAGGATATGGCCAATAAAGGATTTTGGAATAATAAAATAGGAAACGGCAATCCCGGGAGCGATAATAATATAATCAGCAGCAATGCGATAGTTTAATAATAAACAGCAATATGATGGTAGAATATAATCGCAGCATGATGACGCCATAAGCATTAAATATTAACGAGGAGATGCATTCCATGAATATACAATGGTTTCCGGGCCACATGGCAAAAGCAAGGAAATTGGTTTCGGAAAACCTAAAATTTGTTGATGTCGTTATTGAAATCCTGGATGCAAGAATTCCTTACAGCAGCAAGAATCCCGAAATCGATAAAATATTAAAATCAAAGCCAAGGATCGTTGCGTTCAATAAAGCTGATTTGGCAGATGAAAAGATATCCCGGGAATGGGGTGAATGGTACGGGAAAAAAGGTTTTCAGGTTGTATTTCTTGATGCCGTCAGGGGGAAAGGTGTCAACAGGCTGAAATCCTTGATTGCAGAAATGACAAAAGACAAGTTGGAAAGGGAGAAACAAAAGGGCAAGGTTTACCGGCCGGTAAGGACGATGGTTGTAGGCATAACAAATGTGGGCAAATCAACCCTTATAAATACAATTGCAGGAAAGGCAAGGGCAGCCACCGGGGACCGGCCTGGCGTAACAAGGCAAAAGCAATGGGTCAGGCTTGATAATGGAATAGAAATGCTTGACATGCCTGGAATATTGTGGCCAAAATTTGACGACCCCCGGGTAGGGTTAAATCTTGCCTTTACAGGCGCAATCAAGGATGATGTTATTGATATGGCAGAAGTAGCAGCAAGGCTTATGGTAAAATTATACGAAACCTACCCGGAACTTTTGAAATCGAGATACAAGCTTGGAGAAGACTTAATTGATACAAGTAATTTAATAAATGACACATTTAGTATGGACAAGCCTGGCAACCCTGAAAAACAGGATAACGAAATCCTGCTTGGCTATAAGCTGCTGGAAAGGGCAGGGAGGAACAGGGGCTGCCTTGTTGGGGGCGGCAACGTGGATTTTAATCGCATCGCATCAATTGTACTGGATGAATTCAGGGGAGGAAAAATCGGCAGGATTTCGTTGGAGAAGCCTAGTACAAGCTAGTAG
>JAAZDH010000195.1 GCA_012512865.1 Clostridiaceae bacterium
ACTATTACCAGTATTTTGGATCTCCGCCGCCGGGCTTGCAGGATTTAAGCGAAAACGAGCCGGTTTAAGCAAGAATGAGCCGGTTGCTGTTATTTACGGTGTAAAAAACTCCCTAAGGCTTACCGAAAGTCCCTCGAAGTAGAATGATTTAATTTCATCATTGAATGAATATGTCTTATTTAAATGAATATTCTTATCCTTAAAGCAGAATACATGGGTTTCTTTTGCTTCGGTATCCACAATCCAGTATTCGCCTACCCCGCAGGACATGTACATGTCTAATTTTTTAACATAATCCTTGCTTTTCGTGGAAGCAGATGTTATTTCCACCATCAAGGCAGGTACGCCTGTATAATAGTCATTCTCATCCAGTTTTTCTTCCAAATCGCATATTACCATGAGGTCCGGCTGAACAACGTTTTTATTGAATTCGCTTCTGTTAAGCTTGATATCGTAGGGCGCAAACATCGGGGTACATTTTTTTCCCTTGAACCAGTTGTAGAAAACACCTGCCATTTCTAGCAAGGTTCGTTGGTGTATTGTTTTGGGAGAAGCTAAAAGATAAATTTCGCCGTCTATATACTCGTAGCGCTCCTCGCTGTTTGCCGTGATTTCCAGGAATTCTTCGTAGGTGACCTTCCGCCTGTCAAATCCATAAGCTGCCATGTTTTCTTTCGTAATGAGACTGCCTCCTTCGGAACCATCATATTGGTTGTGATTGGAATCAGCGTAACCAGGGCCGGGATGTTCATTGTACTTGTTACATTTATTGTGCTCGTTATGCTCGCTGCATTCATTGCATTCGCCTTCATCATGACCGTTGCAGGCAACTAGTTTTGCAATCCTTTTCCCGTTTTTGGTTATTATAATATCCTCTTTTGCGGCAAGCTTCAAGTACTCGCCCAGGTTATTTTTCAGGCGGGTTGATGTAATTTCCATAAAACCAACTCCTTTCATGACATAATATGTTAGCCAAAATATTAAATATTAGCTAATATTATTGTACACAAATCGGCTAACATTGTCAATAATAAAAAAACAAAATGGACAAAATAGCAGGATAAACGGATGGGAAATATGGCAGAATTGTACGTATATTGCAAACTGCTCCATTGCAGCAGCGGGCGCGGCAGGCATCAAAACCACATGGCAAAAAATTTAATCCGCAAAAAAACCGAACTTGACCTCTTCTTCCCTGACCCAGCCGAATATCCTGTCGACGGCATTGATATATACCCATCCTGGTTTTCTGCCGAGTATCCTGACCTGGCTTGAACAATCTTCGAATACTGCTTTTGGCTCTTCCTCTTCAAATTCATAAATTTTTGCATTGTATATAAAACCCTGGGCAGGTTCGGCCAGTTTCATATCGGTTGCAAAATCGCTGTTCCGGATCCAGCCTGTATACAAGACATTATCCCCGGTGAAATAGCACACTTTTGATGCTTCTGCGCCTTCTTCCAGCAGCCCGACCAGCAAACCTTTCGAAAGCACCTCATCCCGGGTATATAAAAGCCTGTTGTCGGTGTAAACTGTTGTAGTTTCGGATGTCGTCCATGCATTTTTCTTGAGCTCTTCCTTTAACTTCGAGTAAGGTTTCCTGGCTTCATATGTTAAGCTGCCGGAAGCCGTCCTGAATTCATTTACCACCCGGCTTGTGAAAGAGTCAATGTTAATGTTTGTCATGTGCCTTTCCCCGGTTTCCACTTCATAAATATAAGACAAAATATGTTTTTTATCGGGATTGCTTGTTTCCTCGTATATATGGATTAACAGGCGGTTATTATCCAGCCATTCCGCTGAATCATCGGCCCCGTCCACAACTATCCTGCTCCTGCCTTTAAGGCCGTAAGCATGGATAAGGGCTTCTCTTACGCGGTCATAAGAGGTAAAAGGGCTGTAGTAGTCCCTGTATATAAATAACCTGCTGCCCTCGGGGGAAGGCTTGATAATTCCCTGGTAATCGTCAATCCTGTACCAGTATATCCTTTTATCCAATGTATTAAACACGGAAAGGTTAAAAGCGCCCCCGTAGTAAAAAAGCAAATTGTCTGCTGCCTTTTTGCTTTTCCATATGGAGTGCTCAAGACTGTTAATCCTTTCCGGCTTGAACTCATCAAGCCGGGCCATGCATATATCACTCCCCTTGTAAAAATATATACTGTCATCATAAACCGCGGTTAATACTCCATAGATGCTCTTGGCTTCCCTTGTTTCGCTGTTAATGTTGATATAGTATATCTTATCCTTTACCTGGGCAATAATTTTCCCGTCATCTTTTGCCACGAGGTCGGAGATTTCCATGTTACGCAGGTTAAAGAACATGCGGGCGGGATAGAATTCCCCTTTTTTTACTATAATCCCCTCATGAGGAAGGTTAATTTCTAAAAATCTCCTTCCCGGTATGTTGTAAATTTTCAACTTACCCGGTTCATTCTTGACATTCTGCCAGCAAACTATATTCTCGGACGGGGACCACCAGGTGATGAAATCATCAAGGTCACCCTTGCCTATTTTGAAAGCGGACCCGTCGCTTACGGAAATAACGTACACGCTGTTTTCGACCAGGTTCGTGAATTCATCCAGCTCGTAATTCATACCTGCCAGGACATAATTTCCCGCGGGGCTGGCAATTATGTCATCGTTGATCTGCGGGATGGTCTCGAGGGGCTGCATGTAACCAGGGTAATTTCCTTTTTCCAGGTCTTCGGCTTTAAGATAAGTCTGGTAGCGGAAAATACACCTGGGGTCTGCATTACCTTCCCTTACATAAATCCCGTTTTCGTGCAGCTCAATTTTCCTTTCCCCGGGAATATCAAGGGTTTTAATTGCAGGCTTTCCCATAATAGCTGTGTAGTCCCCGCTTGCCTCGCCATCCGGCTTGTTATATGGCTTTTCTCTCACATATATGTGAAGGCCGTCCTGATCGTGGAAAGGCCCGTTGGCTTCATCAATACCTTTAATCCGCTCCTTTTCAGAGGATACAAGGCCATAGGTATACTGGTAGTACGGGTATGTCATCTCACGGTAAAAAATGTCCTTCCCGTTGTATTTTTCGTGGAATTCGTTTATGGAATTTATTAGTTCTTCATCGGTTCCATCGGTAATTATTGTCTTGTTGAAGTTGCAAATATACGCGATAATGGCGTGTTCCATGCTGTTAAACTTCGCAGGGGTAAAGCCGGGGTCAGGTTCGTACCAGCCTGTATCCTCGAAAATCTTTTCCCATTCCCCGGTTTTAAAGTCATAACCATGCCTTGCATATATTTCATTTATAACAAGCTGGTTGGTGTCCTTAAGCCTTTCAATAGTTTTTCTTACATAATCAATATCTTCGTTATGTGCTATTGAGGTCCTGCCCATATCGCCATACGAGTAAAAGAGGTCTATATAGTAAAAATAATCATCCCAGCGGTAAGTATCCCGCGGGTCATTCCATCTGGGCTTAAAGTATTCATCTTTTTTTCCGTAGAAGGCAGGTAAATCTACAAGACCTACAAAAAGGTTGAAATCAGGCTCGATGTTCTCAAAGTGCCACTCGATTCCCTGGCCGTTATAGTAATAGTTCAAGGGTGAAGCGGTAATTTGTGAAAAGGCTGCAGGTTCCGGGAAATCCACGTAAACATCTATTTTGTCTATGCGGTCCTTCCACAGTGCTCCGGTAACCAGTATATAATCCGCCCCCCACTGTTCTGATTCAAATTTATAGCGTACGTATATCGATTTTCTTTCATTCTCTTCAAAATGCATTTTCCAGGTGTACATGTAATTATAATAATATAGGCCGTGTTCCGGGAGGGTGCCCCCTTCCTTGATTTCAGTCTCATAAGGAGTCATGGAGGGGTAGTCGTATACCTCGAAGTCCCTGAGTTTTTGCGCGTAACTTGCCACGTTGGGAAACCCTATGTCCAGGTCGGTTTCAAAGCCCGTGTTATGGAAATTAAAAATCACTTCAATTTCATGTCCCAGTAATCCATGATTTTCTGAAGTACCATAATGAATTTTAATAACTTCGCTTTCCAGTTTAATGTTTTCGCTGCTTATGGGGAAGGCGGTATCTCCTTTCATGATAAGTGGCGGTGAATTGGCATACACCGTGTTGTCGGGACAGACGCACGAAAGCAGCGCCATGGAAATGATAAATGCCAGGAATGCCAGGAATGCCGTAAATACATGTACTGCGCGGGATGCTATGGGTGCCATGTGCGCCATGGATACCAGGGATTCCGGGAACGCGGGTTGCAGGATAGCCTTTTTCACAATAATCAACTCCTTTGAAAAACTTTTTCTCCCGGGAAAAGATTCTTTCTTGGGAAGAAGCTTCTCTAGCAATAATTATATATTATTATTAATCCTGTTTCCATTACATGAAAATAACAAATATTTCTCTATGAAATGATACCCTGTTAAAAATTATTTGAAATTATTCAGCTTAATCGTTAAAATAAAGTATGTAGTTGCGCTGGCAGAGGCATTGCGGAACCAGGGTTAAAAATTAAAAGATGCAAAGCCTTTAAAAATCGAAACATATTGACAAAGATAAGACAATATAATAAAATAAAACCGTAAGTCAAACGAAACCAAAATGAAACAAAAGGGTAATACTCAACTAAAATTTAACTAAAAATTTTCTACCTTGGGAGGGGTCAAAATGTATAATAAAGACTGGGCAAAAGTGGATACCAAATCACTGCCTGTAATCAAGACAGAAATTCCCGGGCCTAGGTCAAGGGAAATGCATGCCAGGGCATCGAAGTACATGAAAGGGTATTCCAGCCAGGTAAGATTGTTCCCGGTTGTATTTGAAACAGGAAAGGGCTGCACGTTGACAGACGTGGACGGCAACGTCTATATCGACTTCTCGTCCGGGATATATGTGACCGGGCTGGGCCATTGCCATCCAAAGATTAGCGAAGCCGTGGCTACATACGCCCATAAGCTGATGAACTGTCATGATTTTACCACCGAGATAAAAATGAAGCTGCTTGAGAAATTGGCTTCCATAACCATGGGAGATTTAAACGGGATACAGCTTTATGACTCAGGAACAACCGCCGTAGAAGCAGGTTTGAGGTGCGCCAGGGCTGCAACGGGCAAATTTGAATTTATTTCATTCTGGAGGGATTTCCATGGCAAAACCATGGGAGCCGTGAGCTGTGCCATAGTTGACAAGAGCCAGGGCATGAGGGCCCCGGGTTTTTTCCTTGCTCCAAGGCCCAACTGCTACAGGTGCCCGTTTAAAATGAAACATCCCGAATGTGATTGTTACTGTGCTGAATTCCTTGAGAATATTATGAAGAACGAAACAACCGGGCAGGTGGCGGCAATCGTCCTTGAACCGATTCAAGGCTGGGGCGGTTCTATTGTACCTCCTGACGATTTCATGCCGAAATTAAGGCAGCTGTGTGACAAGTACGGGATATTGCTTTTTGCAGATGAAGTGCTTACATGCATGGGCAGGACGGGAAAGATGTTCTGCATGGAGCACTGGAATATAACTCCAGATATCACAACACTGGGAAAAGGCTTTGGAAACGGTTTCCCTGTAACGGCCATGTGCGTAAGCGACAAATACAAGGAAAATATTGAAAAAATATCGGCTTCTTCAAGTTATGGCGGAAATCCCATGGCATGTGCCGCTGCCCTTGCGTCAATCGAGGTAATTGAAGAAGAGAACCTGTGTGAACGTTCGGCACACCTGGGAGAAGTATTCCTTAAGAGGATGAACAAAATGAAGGATGAACACCCGATAGTCGGGGATGTAAGAGGGAAAGGATGCCTGCTGGCAATAGAACTGGTAAAAGACAAGAATACCAAGGAACCCTTTGATGAAGCAGGAAAACTGGTTTACCAGAGAGCATTTTCAAAGGGGTTGGCCTGGGTTCCCGCAGGGCATATATTAAGGCTGTCACCTCCTCTTATAATGGAAGATGATTTGGCATTAAAGGGTCTTGACATAATTGACGAGGCTATCGGAGAAGTTGAAAAGGAACTGGGATACTAGACAAAAGCAATTCCGAATTACCGCATCTTTGCGGTTTAAGTCATGGGAAGTTCGCATTTTGAGATGAATAAAACCGGGAATTAACCGGGAAAGGAGTGACAATTAAAATGAAAGAGATAAGAGTAGGTGTGGTAGGGTTTGGTTTCATGGGCAAGACCCACACGTATGGCTACAAGACCATCCCGTTATATTATAGCAATTTACCGTTTAAAATCAAGCTGGTAGGAGTGTGCGACGCGGTTCCGGAGGTGGCTCGGCAAGCCAAGGAAAGCCTGGATTTTGAGTTTGCCACAAGCAACCCGGATGATATTTTTTCCAGGGAGGACATTAATGTAGTAGATATCTGTACGCCGAACATATACCACAAGGAATTGGTGTTAAAGGCCCTGGAGGCAGGCAAAAACGTTTACTGTGACAAGCCCCTGGCCGTCAGCTACGAAGAAACAAAAGAGATAACAAGCGTATTGGACAAATATGATGCAATTACGCAAATGGCGCTTCAATACAGGTTTTTCCCGGCAACTATGAGGGCAAGGGAGCTAATTGAAGAAGGCAGGATCGGCAATATCATGTCCTTTAGGGCTTGCTACCTTCATTCGGGCTCTGTCGACCCTAAAAAGCCGATAGGATGGAAGCAGGACAAGAAATTCGGCGGGGGCGGGGTTCTCTTTGACCTTGGTTCCCACGTGCTGGATATTATATACTACCTCCTGGGTGAATACTCCTCGGTATTTGCAGAAACCAGGATAGTATATCCCGAAAGACCTGATAAAGATGGAAACATGGTAAAGATAGAGGCTGACGATGTAGCACTGATGATAGTGAAAATGAAAAATGGCGGCATAGGCACGATTGAAGCTTCAAAAATAGCAACCGGCACGGATGATGAGCTCTGGTTTGAAATTCACGGGGATAAAGGAGCAATACGCTTCAACCTGATGGAGCCAAACTGGCTGGAATACTATGATAATACCCTGCCGGAAGTTCCATACGGCGGGCTTAGGGGATACACCAGGATTGAATGTGTACAACGCTTTAAAAAGCCCGGGGGAAGCTTCCCAAGCTCGAAATTCTCAATTGGATGGATAAGAAGCCATGTTCACTGCCTTTACAGCTTCCTCTCATGCGTGTATGAAGGCAGACCGGCAAGCCCTTCATTCAAAGAAGGGGCATATATCCAGTATGTAATGGAAAAGGCCTATGAATCCGACCTGAAGAAAACCTGGATTGAAATTTAAGATAATAGCTTAGACCATTTTGAAGTTATTTTTTGGTCTAAGGCTATTTTTAGGCTATCTTTAGGAGAAGTTGGAGAGAACGTTTAGGAGAGGGAAGCGAAGAGGACATTCCCTTTGGAGGAATATATATGTACGTGCTTGGTATTGATGTAGGCACAACCGGAACTAAAAGCATCCTGATGAATGATAAAGGCAGCATTGTTAAAAGTGCATATAAGGCATATGGATTAATTAAATCTGCAAACAATATAGTTGAACAAAAAGCTGATGATTGGTGGCATGCCCTGGTTTCAACCGTAAGGGAATGTACCGATGAAATAAAGGACAAGGAAACTATTAAAGCATTGTCAATATCAAGTCAGGGTGGAAGTCTTGTGCCGGTAGATAAGGATGGAAATCCTTTATCAAATGCTATTGTGTGGATGGATAAACGGGGTATTAAACAGCAAACAGATTTGCTGAATTTGCATAATGATAAATTCTTTTACGAAAAGACGGGCTGGAAGCTTTCTTGTTGTGGAAACCTTATCCAGATCAGATGGTTGAGGGAGAATAAACCGGATATTTTCTCTGAAACCTACAAGTTTTTATCTACTATTGATTATATTAAATTACAAGCTTACAGGTAATTATGTGATAGACCCTTCAAATGCTGCCATGACCAACCTTATGGATATTCACAAGAAAATATGGGACGATTGCTTGCTTGATGCTGCAGGAATTTCTGAAGCAAGATTAGCCAGGATTTCCGAATCAGGAGAAGTGGCAGGCAGGTTGACTACAGAAGCAGCCGGCCAGCTGGGGCTCAGTTCTTCTGTTAAAGTTATAAATGGTGGCCACGATCAATACTGCGCAGCTATAGGGACAGGAGCTATAGAAGCCGGGCAGTTGTTTTTGTCTGCAGGTACAGCCTGGGTGTTAATTGGAGTGCTTGACAAACCTATTTTTAATCCAAATACATATATTGCTATCGGACGTCACATTATAAAAGGCTTGTGGGGAGCATTGGTTTCAGTGCCAACTGGTGGAGTCGCGATGGAGTGGTTTAAAGAAAATTTCGGAATAAAGCTTGTGTCTGGCAACCAGGATGCTAAGGTTTTGGATGAAAGCCTGAAAGATATTGACAAAAAAGCTTTAGGTTTAATGGAAAGAGCCAGGAATGTATATTTCTACCCATATTTTACTGGCTCAGGTTACCCGAATTACAATACAGATGTAAAAGCAGCATTAATAGGCTTGGGATTGGAGCATGATAGATATGATATGGCATTGGCTGTAATGGAGGGAATTGCTTTTGAAATAAATCATGCAATCGAAGAATTTAGGGAAAAGGGATGTAAGCTGGATAATCTCAGGATGATTGGAGGGGGAAGCAAAAGCACTCTCTGGACTGATATAATAGCCAATGTAACAGGCATTCCGGTAATAAGGCTTAAACATACAGAAGCGGCTTGTGCCGGGGCAGCTATAATTGCCGGGGTAGGATGTGGGATATTTAATGATTATACTGATGGATGTAGTCATATCATCAGGGAAGAAACTATTGTAGCGGTTGACGACAGTAAAAGGGAGTTCTATAAGGCTAAGTATGGGAAATATAAGCAAGGAATAAAGGCAATTGAAGAATTTTTTAACTTAACGAACATTTTAAGATAAAAATAACGTTAGCGGATAGCATTAACGGATACAAAAATAATGGGGGTATGGTTTATGACTATAAAAGTAGGGATAGTTGGTGTAAGAGGTTTAAGCTATATTATGGGTTTTAAGTCAATTCCCGGTGTAAGAGTAGAAGCATTGTGTGATTTAAATGAAGAGCTGCTAAAAAATCAGGCTGCTAAATATAACATATCAAAGACATATAGGATATTTGAAGATATGCTGGAATCAGATATAGATGCAGTTGTAATTACAACCCCTATGCAATGTCATGTTCCGCAAGCATTACTTGCACTTGAAGCAGGGAAGCATGTATTGAGTGAAGTAACAGCCGGTGTAACAATGGACGAATTATGGTGGCTGATTGAATGGGTAGAGAAATATAAAAAGGTTTACATGATGGCTGAGAACTACTGCTATATACCAGAAAATCAAGTAATAGCAAATATGGTGGATAAGGGTCTTTTTGGCGAAGTGTACTTTGGTGAAGGTGAATATATCCATGATATTAAAGAGCTAACAACATATAATTATGGGATGCAAACTAGTGGAAAAACTTCATGGAGGAGGTTCTGGCAACTTGGCAAGAGGGGGGCTTTTTATCCTACACATAGTTTAGGTCCTGTTATGAAATGGTTCAAAGGGGACCATATTAAGAGTGTGTCATGTTTTGGAACGGGATGGTATACATCGCCTCAACTAAGACAAGATGATACCACCATTACACTTTGCCGGCTGGAAAGCGGAAAACTTATTAAAATAAGAGTAGATTGCATATCTAATAGGCCGCACAATATGACTTATTATTCACTACAAGGTACAAAAGGTTGCTATGAAGCTGCAAGAGGATTAGGTGATGAACCTAAAATATGGATAAATGGCATGGAGGAAAAAAAGGGAGAAGTAAAGTGGCGACCATTAAAAGATTTCTATGAACAATATATGCCTGAAAGATATAAAAATGCGACAGAGGAACAACGGGCAGCAGGTCACTGGGGAGGAGATTACTTTATAGTGAAAGATTTTGTAGATGCAATTATGACAGGTATTAAGCCGGCTATTGATGTATACGAAGCGTGTGAATGGACCGCAGTGGGATTACTGTCAGAATTATCTGTTATGAATGGGGGAAAAACAATAGATATGCCCAACTTTAGAAAAAATATGGAGAATAAAGACAAAATAATTAAACTCTAGGCTATAAAAAATTATAAGCTATGAAATAATTAGGTAAGAATAATTGAGTTAAAAAGCGAAGGAATTTCAACATTAGAGAAAGAAGGAAAGAAGTCTATGACAAGCCTTTTTGAGGTCAAGGATGTTGATAGGATATTTTATGATGAGCAAATTAAAAATTTTCTCCCTGAAAAGATTATTGATATTCATACCCATGTATGGCTTGATAAATTTAGAATAAAAAACGGGCAATTGAATAATGTGCCTGTAAGGTCAGCAACATGGCCTTCACATGTGGCTAAAGACAATTCAATAGAAGACTTAATACAAACATATAAATTGATATTTCCCGGCAAACAGATTACACCATTAATTTTTGGCAACCCGGATTTGGAATATGATATTGGTATATCAAATAACTATATTAAAACATGTGCACGTAAATATGGGTTTCCATCATTGGTTCTTTCCATACCGGAATGGAGTGGAGCTGAGCTTGAAGAGCAGATTATAAAAGGAGGGTTCCTTGGAAGCAAGGTATATTTAAATTATGCAAAACCATACATAGCTCAAAATGAAATAAGAATTTTCGACTTTTTGCCAATTCATCAACTGGAAGTCTTAAATAATAATGGGTGGATTGTAATGCTTCATATCCCAAGGGATAAAAGATTAAGAGATCCGGTTAACTTAGCCCAGCTTCTAGAAATTGAACATAATTTCCCCAATTTAAAGCTTATAGTAGCTCATGTGGGAAGAGCATATTGCCCGGAAGATATTGGAAATGCATTCGAAGTACTAGGTGAAACGAAAAACATGACTTTTGATATTAGTGCCAATACTAACCAGTATGTATTTCAAAAATTGATAGAAGCTGTAGGCCCGAAAAGAATACTATTTGGAAGTGATATGCCTATACTCAGAATGAGAGGTAGGCGGATATGTAAAAATGGGAAGTATGTGAACTTAATACCTAGGGGCTTATATGGAGATGTATCGGGTGATAATCATATACGTGAAGTTGATGGAGCTGAGGCTGAAAAGCTGACTTTCTTAATGTATGAAGAAATTGCCGCATTTAAAGCTACAGCAATAGCTACCGGCCTTGGGAAGGCAGATATAGAAGATATATTTTACAATAATGCAGCTAGAATATTGGAACTTAATTTATAATATGGAATATAGAAGGTGATAAGTATGAAAATACCTAAAATCGGGCTTTTACCGTTATACCTTGAACTATACGATATTTCCAATCCTGAGATGAGGGAAAGGATTAATGCTTTTACAAATACTATTGCAGCGGAACTGGAAAAAAGAGATTTGACAGTAATAACAGCTCCAGTATGCAGAATTAAAACAGAATTCAAGAAGGCTGTTGAAATCTTTGAGGAAGAAGCGGTTGATGCGATCGTAACCATACATCTTGCATACTCTCCATCTCTCGAATCTGCAGATGTCCTTGCTGTAACCCGAATACCTATAGTAGTTCTTAATACTACTCATGTGTATGAGTTCGGACCTGAACAAGATCCGGTTGAAATTATGTATAATCATGGTATTCATGGTGTTCAAGACATGTGTAACCTTCTTATTCGAAATAAAAAACGCTTTATGATAGAAGTTGGGCATTGGGAAAAAAGCGATGTTTTAGATAGAGTTGCCGGATGCATAAGAAGCGTAAAACTTGCTAAAAACATTAAGAATGCGCGCGTTGGTATAGTAGGCGAAGTTTTTAAAGGAATGGGTGATTTTGCTGTTCCTGCAGATGTTCTGAAAAGTACTATTGGCATAGAAACAATCAATTTTGATTTAAACAAAACGAAAGAATTAGCTAATAATATTACTGACGAAGAAATATTCTTTGAAATGGAAGAGAATAGATCATTGTTTGAAATAAGAGAATTAACTACTGAAGTCCATAAACGTTCAAGTCATACAAACTTGCTAATAAGAAATTGGATTAAAAAGGAGAAACTTACAGCTTTCACAGTTAATTTTCTTGCAACATCCAGAAATTCAGTGATTTCTACAATGCCTTTTCTAGAAGCCAGTAAAGCTATGAGTAGAGGGATAGGTTATGCAGGCGAAGGCGATATTCTGACCGCAGCTTTAGTAGGTGCTCTTATTTCAGTATATCCTGATACATCATTTACTGAAATGTTTTGCCCCGACTGGAAAGGTAATAGTATATTCCTTAGCCACATGGGAGAGATGAATATCAATCTTACAGCAGAAAAACCTGTGCTAGTGGAAAAAGAGTTTCCCTATACAGATGCGTTTAATCCTATTGTGGCTTATGGCAGGTTTAAGAAAGGCGAAGTAATTCTTGTTAACCTTGCTCCAAAAGCAGATAATCGTTATTGCTTGATTTTGTCAAAAGGCGAGATGCTTGATGTTGGCACGATTGATAATATGAAAAATAGTATACACGGATGGTTTAAACCTGCTTTGCCTTTAGATAAGTTTCTAGCTGAATACAGCCTGGCAGGAGGAACACATCATTCAGCTATAGTATATGGAAATAATACTATTAGAAATGAAATTTTAAAGTTTGGTGAGCTTATGGGATGGGATGTAGTAGAAATATAAAGGGGAGAGTAAAAATGACTGGTAAGGATATTAAAATGAATAAGCTATTATCAAAAGGCGAGAATGCCGTAATTGTGGCCATTGATCATGGATACATGGATGATCCTATTCCAGGCATGGAGAACCTTGGCAAGACAGTGGAAAAAATAGATTCATGTATTGATGGGATTTTGCTTAGTCCCGGGATGCTGAAAAATATTGGCCATGCATTTGCTTATAAAGGCGCTCCCATGCCTATAGTAAGGCTTAACTGGAGTACGGTATTCTGCTTTGAATGGGGTTATAATAAGGCGTATGCAAGGCAAGCCTTCAGCGTAAAAGATGCAATTGCATTAGGTGCTGAAATAGTGCTTATATCCCTTACCTTAAAAACAGGTGATGAAAAAACTGATGTTGAGAATGTTGAACTATTTGGCAGGTTATGCAATGAAGCGCGCGAATATGGAATACCTGTCATTGGCGAGTGTTTTCCTAATAATAGCGATAATATTTCTGATGAAGAAATGCACGACCAAGTTTTGCGTGGATGCAGGATCCTTGCGGAACTTGGGGCTGATATGATAAAAACTTTTTACACGCATAAATTTGCCGAAGTGATTGATGGGTGCCCTGTACCTATATTCGGATTAGGTGGCCATGCAACGCCAAATCCTTTAGATTCACTTATATTGGCACAAAAAGAAATTAAAGAAGGTGCAAGGGGCGTTGTGTTTGGAAGAAATGCTATTCAAAGGCCGGATCCTATTGCTTACCAGAAGGCTTTGTGCGAGGTAGTTAAACGAGGAATGGATCCCCGGGAAGCGGTATTGAAGTACGGATTGTAAAGTGTTCTTAAGGGGAGTAGTTTCTATTCGTTTGTCGAGGACGTAAAAAAAGTTGTATATAAGATGTAAGGAAATGCTCCTTTCTGGCAAGAATTAGTAATATGAAACCGGAAAGGAGTTTTTATTATGGCTTTACCAAAAGAATTAGTACAGGAAATAATTGAACAGAACAATTTTCAAAAATCCGGGAAATAATGACATTTCTAAAGGAATCATTTAAAGACATCTTACAGGAAATGCTGTAAGCAGAAATGGAATGTCATTTGGATATTCAAAGAAAGATGCATCAAAGAAAAATGCTGATAACAGAAGAAATGGATATACTCAAAAGACAGTCCACAGTGAACTGGGACCTGTAGAACTTGATATACCCAGGGATAGGAAAGGAGAGTTGAAGAAATACTTTTATTTTGTGTTGATGGACTAACCAGCTTAAAAGAAGCAATAGAGGCGGTATATCCAAAAGCCGTGATCCAGAGATACATAATCAACCAACTACGTAACTCCCTCAAGTACGTATCTTATAAGAACATAAAGGAGTTCAGCAAGGATTTCAAATCAGTGTATACAGCAGTGAATGAAGAAGAGGCCCTTGAGAAACTGTATGAGCTTAAAAAAATGGGGAAAATAGTATCTATATGCTTTTAGGAGCTGGGAAAACAACTGGGAAGTATTAAGCCCATTTTACAAGTTTCCTCATGAGATAGGAAAGATGGTTTATACGACCAATATAATAGAAGCATTACACAGGCAGTTCATGAAGGTGACAAGAACAAAAACAGTGTTTCCATCGGATATATCGCTTCAGAAGGTGTTATCCTGGCATCGATGAATGTGATGAAGAAATGGACAATAAGGTACCGAAATTGGGACCAGGTTTTAAGCCAGCTAATTATTATGTTCGGGGATAGGGTAGAGAGGTATATGAATAGAAATTTATACACTTTACAAACATACCTTTATATGCTATTAACATCAAAATCAGTATGACTTTGGATGATATAGAGAACTTGGTAAAAGTAGAACTAGCTAATCCTCAGACTACAACAATAGCTATTACTGTAATAAGCTTTATACCAATATTGATTATTTATCCGTTTATTCAAAAAAACTATCGTTCAGGGCTGCTTATTGGAGCAATAAAAGCATAATAATAAGGTTTCACATTTATTATTATTTGATACTATAAATTGATATTAAATTTATTAAATTACAAAGAAAGATGGTGAAATAATTATGATATTTACAGAAAATGTACAATTAGCATTAGATACATTAAAAAAGATTTCCACAGAAGGTATTTCTACAGGTTTTATTCATATAATGGAGCACTCGGTTATTGAAAGACATGTTAATGCGCAGGCCGGGGAATATGTAAACAATCTGCATGGAGTATATGTAAAAACACTTCAGAATTAGAATATAGCAAGCAGAAGGTTTATATAAAAAACTTACAGCAAATATTCAAAAACTCCTTAAAATTTTCCTTTAAACTCTATTGACATACCCATGGAATTGTGCTATTAATAATATTGTTTTGTTTGTTTAACATAACTAAACTTCGGGTTTAGTTTATACAAACCAGGGGTTTAGTATATGTTAACATTTTGTTTAGTGATATTTTGCAAAATGTATTATTTTTTATATCTTAAAACTAAATATTGTAAGTTTAACATAAAATGTTAATCCCTTGATTGTTTATTATTTGGGAGCTGGAAATATGAAGATAGGGGATAAAATTAAGCGGTTGAGGTTAAAGAACGGGTTGACCCAGGAAGAACTGGCAAGCAGGTGTGAGCTCACAAAAGGGTTTATTTCACAAGTGGAAAGAGACCTTACTTCTCCTTCCATTGCCACGCTGATTGATATGCTGGATTGTCTCGGCACCAATTTAAAGGATTTTTTCAGCGATGCGGTGGATGAAAAGATCGTATTTAAGAAGGAAGATATTTTTGAAAAACAGGACGATGAGCAAAAATACCTTATAAAGTGGCTTGTTCCCAATGCCCAGAAAAATACCATGGAACCGATTCTAATATGTTTAGAATCCGGCAGCAGCTTTGCGGAGCATAATCCCCATGACGGGGAAGAATTCGGTTATGTCCTGTCGGGAAGCATTAATATATACCTGGGCGGGCGCAAGTACAAGGCAAGGAAGGGAGAAAGCTTTTATTTCAAGCCTTCTGCAGTCCACAGCATAGCCAACCCGGGGAAAAGCAAGGCAACCGTATTATGGGTTTCATGCCCGCCAAGTTTTTAAACCGGTTGCCAAGGAGCAGGCTGCTGCTGCGAACGGAAGCCGGAAATGAAGATAATATTAATGAAATAACCTTGTTTGGCAATGAAGGATTATAAGACCTCTGCAGGGTTCTCTAATAAGGCAGGTTTGCCGACCGGTTTGCCGGTTAAGCAAAGTGTAAACTTGGTATATTTTATTTCAGGCATAAAGGAGGGGCGCGTGAATGGAAGAACCAATTATCAGGCTTGAGAATATTTCAAAGGACTATAACGGGACGGAAGCACTCAGGTCTGTTAATTTATATATAAGAAAAAATGAATTTCTTACGCTGCTGGGTCCAAGCGGGTGTGGCAAGACTACCACTCTTCGCATTATAGGTGGATTCGAACAGCCCTCGGATGGCAAGGTGTATTTTAAAGGGAAGGATATAACGGATTTGCCGCCTTACAAGAGGAACTTGAATACCGTATTTCAAAAATATGCCTTGTTTCCGAATATGAACGTGGAAAACAATATTGCTTTCGGGCTTCAAATAAAAAAGATGGATAAAAAGGTAATCAAGAAAAAAGTTGTAGAGATGCTGGAACTGGTGAACCTGAAGGGTTATGAAAAAAGGACAGTTGACTCCTTAAGCGGCGGACAGCAGCAGAGAGTAGCCATTGCAAGAGCCCTGGTGAACGAACCTGAAGTTTTGCTTCTTGACGAGCCACTTGGAGCCCTGGATTTGAAACTAAGGAAAGATATGCAGGTGGAGCTTAAAAAAATCCAGCAAATGCTCGGTATAACCTTTGTTTACGTGACCCACGACCAGGAAGAAGCTCTAAGCATGTCGGATACCATTGTTGTGATGAAAGATGGGGCAATACAGCAAATAGGCACGCCTGAAATGATCTATAACGAGCCCAAAAACGCTTTTGTAGCAGATTTTATCGGTGAAAGCAATATAATCCTGGGAAGAATGGTAAGGGATAGATTGGTAAATTTTGCCGAGAGAGACTTTGAATGTGTTGACACGGGCTTTGAGCCAAATGAAGATGTGGATGTTGTAATAAGACCCGAGGATGTAAAGATTGTTAAAAGTGAAGATGGAATGCTGGAGGGAGAGGTTGAATCGGTTACCTTCAAGGGAGTACATTATGAAATGATGGTTAGAAGCAAGGGATTCAGGTGGATGGTCCAAAGTACGTTGATGGAACCCGTTGGCGCAAAAGTGGGGATGAAAATCCTGCCGAATGACATACACATAATGAAGAGGGAAAAGGTGGTGTTGGGATAGGATGAAAAGAAACTGGTATGCTTACCCCTATGTTTTGTGGATGTTGATCTTTATCGTAGCACCCCTTTTTCTTATTATATATTACACTTTTACGAAAACCACGGATGAAGGCATCAAATTCACCCTGGAAAACATGGTGAGACTTTGTGATCCCATATACTTGAGAGTCTTCCTCCGCTCGGTCTGGCTTGCACTTGCAAGCACTGTATTATGCCTTCTAATCGGTTATCCTGTTGCCCTAATACTTGCAAGCAGGGAATACAGGAAGAAAAAAGTCCTGACGCTGCTTTTTGTTATTCCAATGTGGATAAATTTCCTTGTAAGGACTTACGCCTGGATGACCTTGTTGGAAAAGAACAGCGTGATTAATACCGTGTTGAATTTCCTTGGACTGCCGCCCATTAACATACTTTATACCGACCAGGCGGTAATACTGGGCATGGTTTACAACTTTTTGCCTTTCATGGTCCTGCCGATTTACTCGGTACTGGTTAAACTGGACAGAAGCATTATAGAAGCAGCCGAAGACCTGGGGGCAAATTATCTTACGGTATTGAAGAGAATAATTATTCCCTTGAGCCTGCCGGGTGTAATGTCGGGAATTACGATGGTTTTCATGCCTGCCATAACAACTTTTGTTATTTCAAGGCTCCTTGGAGGAGGGCATTACACGCTGATAGGGAACCTTATTGAGCAGCAGTTTATTTTTACGGGGGATTGGAACTTCGGTTCCGCATTGTCTTTCGTGTTAATGATACTCATATTGCTCAGCATGCTGGTTATGTGCAAATATGACAAGGATCATGAAGGGAGTGGGGCTATATGGTAAACAGGATATTTAAAAAAGCATATCTTTACCTGGTGTTCATATTTTTATATGCTCCGATAGCCGTACTTGTCATATACTCCTTCAATGATTCCAAGTCAAGGGGGCATTGGGGAGGGTTCAGCCTCAAATGGTATGCGGAGCTTTTTAAAGACAGGGAGATTGCCCAGGCTGTATACAACACTGTTCTAATAGCCATAATATCTTCAGTGGCGGCAACTATTGCAGGGACAGCTGCGGCAATTGGAATACAGAACATGAAGAAAATTAAAAAAGCCATAATACTTAATCTCAGTTACTTGCCGGTTTTAAACCCGGACATTGTAACCGGGGTTTCGCTGATGATATTGTTTATTTTTATGAAAACTTATACGGGGGTAGGCCTTGGCTTCATAACCATGTTGCTGGCCCATATCACCTTTAACATACCTTACGTGATCCTGTCGGTTTTGCCAAAGCTAAAACAACTGGACAGGAACTTGTACGAAGCGGCCCTGGACTTGGGGGCCAAGCCGGGATATGCCTTGAGAAGGATTATTATTCCCGAGATAATGCCTGGAATTGTTACAGGCTTCCTGCTGGCCTTTACCCTTTCGATAGACGATTTTGTAATAAGCTTTTTTACAACGGGCTCTGGGGTATCAAATCTTTCTATACACATTTATTCTAGGGCAAGAAGGGGGATAAACCCGAAGATAAATGCAGTATCAACGATAATGTTTATGCTGGTGCTCATTTTGCTTATTATTGTCAACTTGCGAATATCGAAGGATGAGAATAATAATCATAAGAAAAATAATAATCATAGGAATTCCAGCTTAAGGAAGCAAATTCTTAAAAATATTAATTAAAGCAAACTTGAGCAAGCAGAAGTAAATCAAAACAGGCTAAAATACAGGCTAAAATAAATAAAGCAAAATAAGAAAAACTATTGTAAAAAATAGATAGAATAAAGAATATAATAAAGAATATTAAGAATATTAAGATAAATTAAAGCAAATTAAAAATAAAGCAAATTAAGATAAATTAAGAAAATTAGGAAAGGGGATAGTTAAATGGAGAAAATTAATAAATTGGTTAATAAGCCTTTATTCATGTTGCTTGCAAGAAGTTTTGCCCTGGTTCTTGCTTTAACCCTGATCATGGGATTATTAGCAGGATGCGACACAGGAGGAGGCGGTGGAAAGAAAACATTGAAGGTATATAATTGGGGAGATTATATTGACGAAAGTGTAATTGATTCATTTGAAAAAGAATATGGTATCAAGGTGATTTATGACACTTTTGCCACCAACGAAGATATGTATGTAAAGATAAAGAGCGGCGGAAGCGACTATGATGTTGCTTTTCCTTCCGATTACATGATTGAACGGATGATTGAAGAAAATATGCTGGAAAAAATCAACTTAAATAATGTCCCCAATTTTAAATATATAGATGACAAGTTTAAAAACCTTGCATATGATCCGAAAAACGAGTATTCGGTCCCGTATATGTGGGGAACGGTGGGAATTATCTACAACAAAACAATGGTCGATGAACCGGTGGACAGCTGGAATATCCTGTGGGATGAAAAGTATGCAAAGCAGATATTCATGCTTGACAGCAGCAGGGATTCGATAGGGATAACGCTGAAAAAACTGGGTTATTCACTTAACTCTAGGAACGAAAAGGAACTGGAGGAAGTCAAGAATGAATTGATTAAGCAAAAACCCCTGGTGTTGTCCTACATGGGCGATGACATAAAGGATGCCATGATAGCAGGCCAGGCGGCATTGGCGGTAGTATGGTCGGGAGATGCCGTTTTCATGAAATGGGAAAACCCTTACCTTGAATATGTAATCCCGAAGGAAGGGAGCAATTTGTGGTTTGATGCCATGGTTATTCTAAAAGGGAGCAAGAACAAGGAAGAAGCAGAGTTGTTTATTAATTACATGTGTGAACCGGAAATTGCCCTGAAGAACACGTTATACATCGGTTATTCCACGCCTAATACCGAGGCAAAGAAAATGCTCGATGAAGAAATTCTTAATGATGAGACGGCATACCCGCCCGAAGAGAAGCTGAAGAATTGCGAAGTCTTTGAATCGGTGCAGGATGTAATTAAAACATATGACAGGATATGGACTGAAATAAAGGCGAATTAAGAAAGCAGCAAGCCTTGGAAAAAAGAACTATTTTGAGAGCTACTTAATATAGCTATTTAATTGCTCATATAAGTTTTCTCGTGTTCCCGCGAGAAGAACAACAATCTTTTTTCCATTAGTTTCACTAATAGTATAAGCAATTTCATAATTAACACCTTTATATTTAACGTCAAAACCATGGATGCCGGCCAAATCCCCCCGATTTGGCCGGCCGACATAAGGATTTTTTCTTAATTCAAGAAAGGCGGCTTTATAAGTTACTTTTAAGGGCCTTTCTTTTATTTTTAAAGTAGTATTCAGCTTGAGGACTAAATAAAATCTCATACATGGTTTTAGTCCTCCGGGCCAAATACATCGTCAAAATCAGCTGCAGGTTTTTTGCCGGCTGCAATAGCCTCCGCTTCTTCTAACATGCCGGCAACAGCTTTTTTAATATTTTTACTTTGTATTTCAAATTGCCTTACCAATTCATCGCCGGAATATCCTTGAGAAACGAGATCCTTTAGAATTTCAACTGAGAATTCGCTGGGTTCCAGGTTAATTGGTTTAATAATCATCTTTCCATCTTCAAGTATGCATTCGACCTCGTTACCCAGGTTAAGGCGTTTATAGAATTGTAAGGGTATCGTAATTTGGCGTTTCTTTGAAACGCTGATTATTTTGCGGTCCATGATATCACGCTCCATAATGCTTTTTAGACATAGCTTAAAGCTACTTTGTGGAATATTCTTAAACATAATTGTGTAACATATAACGAGTAATAAGTATTTAAGTTTAACATATAAATAATGTAAGCAAAAACATATTACTTTGTATCTTTACATTAATTATAACAAAGAAACAAAGAAACAAAGAAAACGCAATGCATTTTAGCTCTTCTAAATGGTTCATCCAAATAGGGCAAATTAACTAGCTATGCTTAACCAAGGCAAAATCTATACATGTTGGAAATTGTTTGATATAATGCAAGCAGAATGTAAGCTGTAAATTTGGTAGACAATGGTGCCAACAGTGCATGGATTAAATTGGGAGAAGCGAGGTAGGGAACTTGTGAAAAAACAGCTTTGTGCAGTACAAATGCATTGGAAGGTTTCCGATTACCGGGCTCCAGTGGCTTTCGAGAATAAAATCAATTCCATCATGAAAAAAATCCGGGAGAAAACCGGGCCGGATGTTATTTCCCTGGTTGTTTTCCCGGAAGATGTGGGAACCCCCCTTGTTTTTCTTAATTCATATGAAAAGGTCAAAAATGCGAGCACCATTGAACAAGCCGTGAAAATACTTATCCGGATGAATTTGCCCAAGGTACTCTTTTACCGGGCGCGTTTCGGGGTGGGATGGATTAGGGCATTGGCCCTTGCCAAGTCCAGGGAGATGGCCAGGGTTTATTTTGACGTGTTTTCCAGGATGGCGAAGCACTATGGCGTATATATTATAGCCGGATCCATATTGCTTCCCGGATTCCAGTGGGAACGCGACCCGGGAAAAACAAGGTATTCCATTTCTGACGGAAATGTATATAATATCGCGTTTTTGTTTGACTATGAAGGGAAACTGGCAGGGGTGCAGAAAAAGACCCACCTTGTTCCCGGCCTTGAAGACAAGGATGGTTTTGACTTATGCCCGGGGGTCATTGATGAGCTGGAAGTTTTTGATACACCCTTTGGAAAAATTGGGATTGCCATATGCCTTGATTGTTTCAAGGAACCGGTTATTGAATCACTTGCAAGCAAGGGGGCGGATATCCTGGTCCAGCCTTCGGCAAATAGCAAGGTTTGGGATAAAGCTGAACAGGAAGGCTGGATGGAGGGATGCTTCAAGGCAATGAAAACGGAAAAAAGGTTCAAGTATGGCATAAATCCCATGATGACAGGATGCCTGTTTGACCTGTGTTTTGAAGGCCAGTCTTCAATATTGTCAAACGTTGACCTTGCCGGTGATAATAACGGCAACGATAATGAAAAGTCGATGAAAAACAGGATGAAGAATAACTTGGCGGGCAAGCCGGAGAGCAAGCTTCCAAGAGGTAGTATAATGCTTGGATATAAGGATTTGGACAAGGTTGAGAGCTTTGTGAGGATGGCTGAAACAAGTTCCGGGGAGGAGGTACTGTTCTTTGAAATTCCATGAACACCTATAGTGTCAACCGGTAAAATCCCCCCGTTCAGTAAGCTCGGAAATAATTTTATCAAACATCTCCTTGTCAATTTTAAACTTCGTCCTGTAGATGATATACCCCGCCACGATAATCAGGAGCGGCAATATCAGCATCGCAAGTTTTAAGATTAGCAGCCCTGTTTCTGTTACATCACCAGGAGTTGCAGCGGAATTAATACCTGAAATTATAAGTGTTATCCCTATTATGGTGTTTGCCAGTGCCCCCCCGATTTTGTTGATAAACGGCTGGATTGAAAAGGTAATGCTTTCGTTGCGCCGGCCCAGTTTCCACTGGCCGTATTCCACGGTATCGGTAAGAAACATCATCATCAGGATACCTATAAAAGCCTGGCCGACAAAAATCAGCATACCTGCGATTCCAATAAAAACTATTTTCATTGGAGAGAAGAAAAACAATAGGTAACCCGCTACAACAAGCACGGTTGAAAAGGTGTACAAGTTCTTGCGGCTGTACTTTTTCGCAAAATAAGGAAAGAATGACAGGGTAAGAAGCTGGGATACGCCTAGTATTGCTGCAAAAATCATGTACATGTTTTCATCCTTGTATGCATACTTGAAATAATAGACACCGAAACTTGCAGTGGTCGTGTATCCTATCATGAAAAGGGCCATGGAAATAGCCGTGAATAATAGCTGGTCATTTTTGAAGATTACCCTGAACATTTCCTTTAAAGATGTGGGTTTGCTTTTTGCATGGACGGAGTATTGCTCGTTAACCCCAAACACGGTAAAGCACAGGAATATGCACGTGATTGCAGCAATAGCCACCGAACAGACAAACCATGCCCTTGTACTACTGCCCAGGGCATTTGCCAGGGCACTTGTTGCCGGGGGAATGCCTATTACGCCTATATACATGCCTGCCTCGGCGCAGATTTTTGCAAAAGAACCTATCTTTTCACGTTCCGCCTGGTCAATGGTAAGGGACGGAAGCATGGACCAGAAGGCGATATCGTTTATGCCATATGCCAGGTCCCATGCAAGATAAATAATAATATAATAAATAACATATTCCATGCCCTTGCCCGGGAATCCAAAATCAGTAAACAGCAGGATTGTAAAAATGCCGCCAATTATACCGCCAATGACTATCCATGGTTTGAACTTTCCAAAACGCGTTTTCGTATTATCAACCAGGATACCCACAAATGGATCATTCAAAGCATCGAATATTCTCAGGAATGTAAGCGCTCCTGTCATGTACCACATGGTGGAATCAGGTAAATCCAGGATTTCAGTGAGATACACCATGAGGTACAGGCTGACCATGATAAACAGCATGTCCCTTCCCACGGTGCCCAAGCCGAAGTAATAGCGGTTCAGTTTTGCAGTTTTCTCCATTTAACAACACCCACTTGCATTTAACACTTTCGTTTTATTTAAAATGCATCGAGCGAAACCCAGGTCCTCAGCAATAATAATATAAGGGCAGCAGATGCAAAAGGCAGCAATTGTTAAAACTACGAGTGCAAGAAAAATGAACAAAATCCAGTGATTATATGGATATTATATTAGTGAACCGGTGCAAAGTCAAGGGCAGTGCAAGATTTACAAGGATGGCGCAGAACCGGAAATGATACAAGGTCAAGGGAAGTGCAAGGCTAAGGCAAAGTCGATGTATTTAGCCTTGCACCCTGATTTAAATGGCTCGGTTGCCCTTGATAACTTGTTAATTTGTTAAACTATTCAACTTGTTCAACTAACGTTTTACGCGGGCGTTTCCTTCCCATATGCTCCAAACCTGTTCTTCATCGGCGGGTTGGACATAGTCCGTCAGGAATGTAACTGCCATGGCACCGCATGCCCAGGCGAACTGAATCCATTTTTCAGGCTCCCAGCCCTTGAGAATAGCGTAGAGCAGGCCGCCTACGAATCCATCCCCCCCGCCTATGCGGTCAAGCACGTTGATTTCGCGCGGTTCCACCACATGCCAGGTATCGCCTTCAAGCATGATGGCTCCCCACAGGTGGGTATTGGCACTAATAACCTGGCGCAGCGTCGTCGCGAAAACCGACGCGTTGGGGAATGTAACTTTCGTGCGCTTGATCATTTCCTTGAAACTGTCGATTTTTGCGGCAAGATCCTTTCCGCCAGCTTCAGGGCCCTCGATACCAAGGCATAGCTGGAAATCTTCTTCGTTGCCGATGAGTATGTCCGCAATGCTTGCAATTTGGGTGAAAACATCACGAAGCTCCTTCTCGCGGTTCTTCCAGAAGGAAGCCCTGTAATTTAAGTCGAAGGAAATCCGCGTGTCATATTTCTTTGCAGCTTTTGCAAGCTCAAGGCAGAAGGTTCCCGTTTCAGGAGACAGCGCCCCGATCAAGCCTGATATGTGCACGATTTGTACGCCTTCCTTGCCGAAAATCCTGTCCAGATCAAAATCTTTTACATTGAGGGTCCTGCCCACTTCACCCGCACGGTCGTTATGCACCCTGGGACCTCTCGGGCCAAACCCGCTGTCTGCTATATTAAACTGGTGCCGGTATCCCCAGGGACCTCCTTGCGGGACTTCCTTACCTTCATAAACCATGTGCCGGCTTGCAAGGCTATTTTTAATGAATTGTGCGATGGGACTTCCCTTTACAAAAGTTGTGAGCACCTTTACAGGCAGCCCCAGGTACGAAGAAATACTTGCAACGTTGGTTTCAGCGCTGGTAGCGTGCATGATATAGGTGTCACTACAATGTACGGGCTGTCCATTGATTGGAGTAATGCGAACTCCCATGCTCGTGGGAACAAGCAATGCATAGGTAAAATCTTTCCGTAATTCCATTTGCAGATAAACCTCCCTTAATACTATTTGAAACTATTATTGCAATTGTTATATTACAATTACTGCCGTTAAATACCGTTAAATATTAGTTAAATAATATTAGTATGCCGCTAAATGCTATAATAATAGTGTTAATTAACACTGAATATTAATTAATACTGTTGCCGTTAAAAAAAGTGTTAACTATAAAATATTCTTGTTGCAGTAATCATGCTAAATCAAACTAATTGCAATAATAAAAAAACACCCTGATTGCAGTAATCATATTAATTATAAAAAATATTGCAATTATGACTTTAAAACCAAAAAACACTGCAATTTGACTTCAAGTCTATGATATGCCATATTGCCCGGGGTGTCAACCTGGGATGCAATGGAGCATAGTGTAAAATCTTTATAGCTTGAATATAGCTTAAAGCCTTTTAGGATAAATAAGGGAGCAACTTGGCATAAAATTATTGCAGGAAAAATGGGCAAGATACCTGGTATTGCAAATATTGCCGATATTTCTTGCAAATATTGCCGATGTTTATTATTATTAGTAGTATTAGTATATGGTTTTAGTGCTTGCAATGCGGGAGGTTGATCTTATGCAAAAAAATCCCCATCAGCACAACTTGGAATTAATGAGAGCCCTCAAGCCTTCAATGCGTTACGATGGCAATGAGCCATTTGAAGCATGGCGGGAAAGAACGGCACAAAAGCTCAATAGTACATACGAAGATTCCATAGGTGCCATATATCACTGTTCATGCAATTTTATACCAAATATACGCAGGTATTTTGATATGGGCGATTTGGCAGGGCTAATTGCGCCACGGTATCTTGTAATTGTTTGTGGCAAGGATGACAGGATCTTCCCGTTGGACGGCGTACGAAAGACGTTTGAAATTGTTAAAACTATGTACCGGGCTGCCGGGACACCGGGTAATTGTACGCTTGTTGTTGGCAATGAAGGACATCGTTTCTATGCAGGTGATGCATGGCCGGTAATGAATGCTTTTGTCAGGCAGGGGAATAAAGGTTAAGCAAATTAGAACTAGATTGGTATTAGATTGGAATTGCCAAGTTTAATTGAGATGATTAAATTTAACTAAAATTATAAAGATTAATTAAAATTAGCAAGATTATTTGAAAATATCAAGATTATTCGGATTCCAGGTTTGGAAGATTGAAATTATCAAAATAATTGAAAGGGGAATAAATATGGCGAAATATGAGAGAACTCTTACAGGAGATTTTAATGAGTTTTTAAGCTGGCTGCATAACGATATTATCAGGGGCAGTATTTCAGCAAGTTATGAAGACGGAAGCGATATCACCATGGGGCAGGTTAAGGTTGCCGTCAGGGTTTATGAAAGATACAGCATGCTGGGAAAAAATCGCATAAGCCTTAATCTTACTTTAGCAGGAGATGGCAAGAATTTGTACGTTACTGCCATTACCTCTGGGGGAAGCCAGGCGGTTTTCTTCAAGATAAACACCTTTGGGGAAAATGCTTTTCTGCAGACATGCATAGATTCCGTGGAGAATTATATCTCGCGGCGTTCAAGGTAAGATAGGGTGAGACAAGGCGGGACAGGGGAGACAGAGAATCATCCCCTGTCCCGAAAATAATATAGAACAATATAAATACAATATTATTGATTTTTAGGGGTGATATAAATGCTTGGTATTGCAAAATACTGGGAAGATCCAGGCGTCTTGCACGTTAACCGGGAAAAACCAAGGGCGTACTACATACCATATGCCGATGCCCGGACCGCTAGTTCGAATAAGCGGGGCAAATCTCCATTTTACCAGACGCTTAACGGCAGTTGGAAATTCAAGTATTATAAAAGTGTAAAGCTTGTGGAGGATGGATTCTTTGGTAAAGACGCAGACGTAAACACATGGGATGATTTGATCGTGCCATCCTGCTGGCAGGTTAAAGGATATGACCAATGCCATTATACAAATGTCAACTACCCTTTTACCTGTGATCCGCCGCATGTTCCCGGTGAAAACCCGGCAGGGGTTTATGTAAGGGAATTCAATATTTCCTCCAGTTGGGAAAACAAAGAGAAATACATAGTTTTCGAAGGAGTGAATTCTTGCTTTTATTTATGGGTTAACGGCGTTTTTGCCGGCTACAGCCAGGGAAGCAGGGTGCCCGCGGAATTTAACATAACACCTTATATATCGGCGGGCAGGAACAGGATAGCCGTAATGGTACTAAAGTGGTGCGATGGAAGCTATCTTGAAGACCAGGATGTCTGGAGGTTTTCAGGCATATTCAGGGATGTATATTTACTGGCAAGGGACAAGCAGCACATAAGGGATGTTTTTATAAAGCAGGAATTTTCAAAGGACTTTAAGAAGGCAACAGTAAAATGTGAAATTAATATTAAAGCCGGGGCTGAAGACGATATTGGGGATGTTAAAGAAGATATTTATAAAGCGGAAGTTTTTAAGGAAGAAGTCCGGGAAGATATTCTTAAAGAAGAAGTAATCAAGGAAGAAATTGAAAAAATCAGGGCGGAACTTGTGGATAATAAAGGCATGAGAATTGCCGGGCTTGTTAAAAGCGCTGAAGGCAATAGATTTAACGATCACAGCATAGGTTGCGCAAATGCAGTTATAGAAAATGCAGTTGTAGAATTTGAAATTGATAACCCCGTCCTGTGGAATGCCGAAAATCCGTACCTATACCGGTTATTCATACATTACGGCGAGGAGGTCCTCCTTTTTTACGTGGGCTTAAGGAAAATCGAAATCAAGGATGGCGTATTCATGATAAACGGGAGGGCTGTCAAGCTAAAAGGCGTCAACCGCCATGACTCACACCTGGAGCTTGGTCAGACGGTGCCATTGAACCACATGGTAAGGGACCTTATGATAATGAAACGCCACAATATCAATGCCATTAGGACTTCCCACTACCCGAACGATCCAAGGTTCCTGGACTTGTGTGATTATTACGGTTTTTACGTGGTGGACGAGGCGGATCTTGAGTGCCACGGGGTACAGAGGGCAGGGGATTTTCACATGCTATCAAAAGACCCGGTATGGGAGGAAGCCTTTGTCGACAGGGTGCGGAGAATGGTGGAAAGAGACAAGACCCATGCCTGTGTTGTCATGTGGTCATTGGGCAACGAGTCGGGATATGATATAAATCATATTGCCATGGCAAGGTGGACTAAATCCAGGGACGAATCAAGGCCCGTTCACTACGAGGGAGCTGCAAGTATATATAGAGGAAACCCCGATACCCGGTTCATTGATGTTGAAAGCAGGATGTACCCGCATGTTGAGTTCGTGGAGCAATATGCCTTGAATGAAGAAAACAAGAAACCCCTGTTCCTGTGCGAGTACAGCCATGCCATGGGCAACGGCCCGGGGGATTTAAAGGATTACTGGGACATTATATACAAGTATCCCAGGTTGATGGGCGGCTGTGTATGGGAGTGGTGCGATCATGCCATTAAATCATTGACCCGGGACGGCCGGGAATACTATGCATACGGCGGGGATTTTGGAGATGAACCGAACGACGGTAATTTTTGCATGGATGGGCTGGTATATCCCGACAGGAGGCCTCACACCGGCTTGCTTGAACTGAAAAAGGTTATAGCTCCCGTGAAGATAGAGGCATACGACCTGGAAAGGGGCTTGATAAAAGTTACAAACTTGTATGATTTCAAGGATTTATCCGGCATCACCCTTGCATGGAAGGTAGAAAGGAACGGGGAGACAATAAAACAGGGAGAAATTTATGATTTGGCAATCGGTCCCCAGCAGTCTGCCATAATCGAATTGCCATGTTACCAATTGGATGTGGATATTGACAGCATTAATGGCAATGGCTTTTTTGGCAGTGTTGAAGACTTGTACTACCTTACGGTATCCTGCTTGCAGAAATTTGACACCCCCTGGGCTAAGAAAGGTTATGAAATAACCTTTGAGCAGCTAAAAATGGATTTGCAGCAGTTGCGGCGAAAAGGACAGGAAAAGGCAATACCGTCAGCAGGGATGGAAAGGGGAGCTGAAGGCAAAGCAGAAGAGGAAATGGCCTTTGAAATTAATGATAGAAAAATAATAATGGTGCAGAAGGGTAATGTAATCCT